>DHHS01000150.1 GCA_002403415.1 Sphingomonas sp. UBA4766
TGGCTCGCGCTGGCGGTGGAGCGCTATCGGAAGACCCGGCCATGAGCGCGCCCGTTATCGCCGTCGTCATCCCGGCACGCAATGAAGCGCTCGCGCTGCCGTACGTGCTGGGCGCGATTCCGGCGCGGGTCGATCATGTCATCGTCGCCGACAATGGCTCCACCGACGGCAGCGCCGACGTCGCGCGGACGCATGGCGCGCGCACCGTCAATGTGCCGCAAGCGGGCTATGGCCGGGCATGTCTGGCCGCGATTGCCGACGCCGAGACACTGGGCGCCGACATCATCGTTTTTCTGGACGGCGATCATAGCGATTACCCCGAACAAATGCCGCAGCTTTACGCGCCCATCGTCGCGGGCGAGGCCGATATGGTGATCGGATCGCGCACGCGCGGGCGGCGCACCGCGCGCGCGCTGACGCCGCAGCAGATTTTCGGCAATGCGCTGGCATGTTGGCTGATCGCGCGGATTTGGGGATATCGCTACACCGATCTGGGGCCGTTTCGCGCTATTCGCACGTCGGCGCTGCGACAACTTGCGATGGCGGAGCAGACCTATGGCTGGACCGTTGAGATGCAGATCCGCGCCGTCCAGCACCGATTGCGCATTATCGAAGTGCCGGTCGATTATCGCGCGCGGATCGGCAAGTCGAAAGTGTCGGGGACGGTGCGCGGCGTGGTGCTGGCCGGGTATTACATCCTCGCGATGATCGCGCGTGCCGCGCTCAGCCCGCCACCGGCACCGCGTTAATCGGCTCAGCGTGGGGCCGCTCGGCTGCTACCAGATGCGGCCAGCGGGCCAGGTCAGCAGGCCGGTCAAGATCAGCGAGCATCGGCAACATCACTGGTGCCATCGCCGCCTCGCCCAGCCGCGCAAGCGTTTCGACCAGCACCCGGTCGGTGCCCCAGGGCATTTCCTGAAACAGGTAATCAGCAGGCGCTGGCAAGCCGATGAGGTAATAGCCGCCATCCGCCGCCGGCCCAATCACCACCCGCCCCGCCGCCACCGCAGCCGCCGCGTCGCGCAAGTGATCGGCGGACAGGTCGGGAATATCCGCTCCAATGATAATCGCGGGCGTCGCCACCCGTGCCATCCGCTCGCCCAGATCGCCCGCGCCCTGATCGACGAACGGCACTTCACTGCCGAGCCATTCGGCAAAGCGCGCCGCGCTCGCCCCCGTCCCGTGGACAGCATGGCGCAATCCGCTCGCCCGCACCGTCGCCAGCGCGCGCGCGACCAGCCGGGCGTGGAGTGCGGCTGCCGCCGCTGGCGACATTACCGGGTGCAGCCGGGTCTTGGCCAGCCCCGGCGTCGGGAAGCGCGCGAACAGCGCGATGCGGGGGGGAGCCGCGCTCATATCGGCATCCGCAGCACCGCGCGCGCGGCCAGGCTGCGCTGCACCACGGTCAACATACACACCCCCGAAAACACACTCGCCAACACCGGGAATCCGGCGGGCCACAGACACATGACGATGAAAAAGCCGATCGTCTCCCCCCCTTCGGCAAGGCCGGTGTTGTAGAAAAAACTCTTTTCGCCGTGCGCGCGTGTTTCCAGCCCCCGCTGCGCCGCCAGCACGGCAAAGGCCAGGAAGCTGATCCCCGTTACGGTGAAACACGCGACCAGCACCACCGCGAACATCAAATTCGTCGGATCGGCAAAGCCGAACCCCACCGGCACCGCTACGTAAAAAGCAAAGTCGCAAACAATGTCGAGATAGCCGCCGAAATCCGACTTGGCGGTCGCGCGCGCGATCGCGCCGTCGAGCCCGTCGAGTAGGCGGCTAAGCAGGATCAGCGCCAAACCAATCGCATAATGTTCCACCCCAATCGCGACCGCCGCCGCCAGCCCGATCGCCATGCCCGCCAGCGTGACTTGATTAGCGGTGACGCCGGTTGCTGCAATCCATTGTCCCGCTCGATTGAGCGGCGGGTCGATCAGCGGGCGGAGGCGAGCGTCAAACATCGCTTAGCCGAACGTCACAAGGCCGATGACCGCGCCCGTCATCGCCGACGCCCCATTGCCCGCAATCCATGAGCGCAGGCCCAGCGCCGACACCTCGCCGCGCCGCTCGGGACACAAAGTGCCGATGGTCGATACCAGCAAGCCAATGCTCGCCAGATTGGCCACCCCACACAGCGCATAGGTGACGATCAGCTTGCTCCGCTCCCCCAACGCCCCCGGCGGGAGCGCGGCGAGGTCGAGATATGCGACATATTCGTTCAGCACCGCCTTGGTCCCCATCAGGCCGCCCGCAATTCCGGCTTCGCTCCACGGCACGCCCAGCGTCCACATCAACGGCGCCAGCGTCCAGCCGAGCAACCGCCGCAGCGTCACCGGCGCGCCGCTCACCATCGGCGCCGCTGCCAGCATCTGATCGACGAGCGACACCAGCGCGAACACCACGATAATCACCGCGATTACCGCGAGGAACAGTTGCAGCCCATCCATCGTCCCGCGCAGGACCGCGTCAATGCTGCTGTCATAGCGCAGCACCGGCGCGTCGCGATCCTCCGCTGTGCGCCCCTCCCCCGGCACCATCAGCCGCGCGATGAGCAGGGCGGCGGGCAGCGAAATCAGCGAGGCGGCGATCATATGGCTGACGGCATTGGGCACGGCCTTGGCCAGGGTCTGCGCATACAGCACCAGAATAGCGCCAGAAATCGTCGCCATCGTCAGCGTCATGATCGCAAACAGCTCCGCCCGGCTCATCCGCGCAAAATAACCGCGCAGCACCAGCGGCGATTCGACCACGCCCAGGAACACCGTCGCGCCCGCGCCCAGCCCAACGACGCCACTCACGCCCAAGCTGCGCTGCAACGCCCAGGAAAGCCCCCGCACAATGACGCTGAGCACCCGCCAGTGCCACAGCAGCGCCGATAACGCGGAAAACACAATGACAAGCGGCAATATCTGAAAAGCAATCACCACCGGCGGTGCCGCCCCCGGCGCGAGCGGGAACGGCAGCGGCGCGCCGCCCAGATAGCCGAACATATAGCTCGATCCGACACGCGAGGCCGCCTCCACCGCCGAGACGCCCGTATTGGCGAGGCCAATCGCGCTCCACACCAGCGGCACCCGTAGCACCACGAGCGCCACCCCGATCTGCACCGCGATCGCGCCCGCAATCCAGCGCCAGTCGGGGACCGCCCGCCTGTCCTCCGACAACGCAAACGCGATGCCGATAATCAGCGCGAGGCCGATCAGTCCCTGAAAATGGGCAATCCTGTCAACCACGCGCCGGCACCCTCAAAACTTCCACGACGCGCCGAACTGAAACTGGCGCGGGGCCCCGGCATTGCGCTGAACGAGGGGAGCGCCACCGCCGAACTGCACCTGGTTCGACGTACTTGCCGCATTGGCAAAGCCCGACAAGTTATTGACGTTGAACAGGTTGAACACGTCGAGGCTGAACTCGATCGCGCCGACCGGCAGGTTGATCGCATAACGCGCGCCGATATCAACTTGCGTTGACCAGGGCAGGCGGCCGGTGTTGCGCGCGACTCCGGGGAAGCGATCGGAATTGCCGACAAACGCCTCGCCAAAGCTCTGGCCGTCACCGTTCAAGTCCTGCGTCCCGAAAATGCTGGCATCAGGGATGAAGTTGATCGGCTGGCCCGACTGGAACAGCCCGGCGGCGGTCAGCGTCAGCCCCTTGACCGGATAGAGCGAGCCCACCGCCGAAATCACATGCCGCCGGTCATTCGCCGATGCGCCGAAATCAGCCGCGAAATTGTTGGCGTTCGACGCGCGAAAATTCAGATCGTCGGTGTCATTGGTCAGCCGCGAAAGCGTGTAGGACAAGCGGAACGCGTAGATATCATCGCCGCGCAGCTTGTTGAGCTGTACATTAAGCGCGGTGTAAGTCGAACGACCACCCGTCTCCGACACGGTGATCTGCCGACCGCCGCCCGGCACCAGCGCGACGGGCCGGGTCGCATCGGCTGCGGCCTGGGTGCGGACCAGCCCAAGCTGCGACGCCAGCGCGACCCGTGCGGCATTGTCAGGCAGCGCGCGCAGCGCCGCGATATTCACCGCGGTCAGATTGGCAAGATTGGGGGTAAAGGGCGTCGGTGCATTCAAATCGCGAAGCCGCAACAGGTTATACGAACGGTTGTAGATCAGGTCGACCGCAATCGAAAACGTGCTCGACGCCTGATATTGATACCCCGCGCTGAATTGCAGGCTGTAGGGGCTGTCATAGCCGGTGGGATTCAGAATGCGCACTTCGTTGATGAGCGCGGTGTCGCGCAACGCCTGCACATTAGCGGCACTGGGGCACGCGGCAACCGTCGCGCAGGCAGGGGACACGGTCAGGTTACCGTCAAAGGTCAACGGCGCAAGCGCGACGCCCGCCGGAATAATGCCCAATTGCTGCAACTGGCCCAATTGCCCGCGCAGCGCAGCCGAGGTCGTGTTGCGCTGCAAAGCGTCGGAAATGACGGTATAGGGAATCTTGCCATAGAACAGCCCCGCGCCAAAGCGGATCGCCGAACGCGCATCGGGCTTGTAATTGAGCGCGAGACGCGGCGCGATGTTGTCGGCATCGCCGCCCCCGCCACCTTGCGCGGTCAGCGTGTCATAATCCCAACGCAGACCCAGCGTCGCGGTCAGCTTGGGGCCAATCTGCCATTCATCCTCGACATAAAGCGCATACAGCGTCTGGCTGGTGCCAAAGCTTTGCGGGCGCAGCTCGACCGAATAATTGATGACACTCGGGTTCAGCGCCAGCACGTCGGCCGCGCCCAGTCCCAGCCCCAGATTGCGCCCGCGCAGCGTCGCGATCTGTGCCGGGGTCAGCTCGACGGTGAAATTGCCGTTCACGTTACCGCCGCCGAGCAACCCGAAATCAGAGTGGATCACATCGATGCCCGCGCTCAGCCGGTGCGCGCCAAACCGGCGTTGCAGCTTGTGCCGCGTTTGCCAGGTGTTCTCAAGATCGTCGAACACGAACCCGGGATGACCGACCACGCCGATCGTCAGACCGGTCTGATCGCGGATCGCGACTTGCGGCCCTGCCCCGCGCAGCGGTCGGCCAAAGTCCCAGCGGAAGCGGCTATACTGGAGCGCGCCTTCATAGGTCCACACATCACCTGAATAAGTCGCCGTCAGCGCGACCAGCGTCGATTGCCGCTCTTGCGTCGACCCCGCCGAGGGGAAAGTGACGTTGCCGCCGCCCAGTGATCCGCCGGGCCGCGCAATCGACACATTGCCGAAATTACCACGCAACGCCAGGCTCCAGTCATCGGTCAGCCGGTGATCAATCCGGAACGAGCCCAGATAGAATTGATTGGTCCCGGTCACATTGCCCACCGTGCCGAGCACCGGCGCGTCGACGACATTGGTGTTGATGTCACGCGTATATTCGAAATTGGCGTAGAAAAACGTCTTGTCGCGGACCAGCGCGCCGCTGATCGCGCCGCCCCCCTGATAGCGCTCAAAACTGTCGCCGACCGGATTGCCGCTCAGATCGCGACGCGGGAACGCCGAGAGCGAATCGATCGGCCGACCGGGCCGGATCAGTGTATAGGCCTCACCATGCAGCGTATTGCTGCCCGATGGCGTCGTATAGTTGATGATACCATTGGCGGTGCGCCCAAAGGCGACTGAATAGCTGTTGGCAAGCACGGTCACTTCGCGTGTAAAACCCAGCGGCACCGGGAACTTCAAACCGCCGAGGAAATTCTCGTTATTGTCGAGCCCGTCGATCAGATAGTTGGTGAACAGGCCATTCGCCCCGTTGATCGACACCACCGGCGCCTCATTGAAGAAACCGGTGGACGCGACCACATTGGGCAAGCGCACCAGCGCGGTCACGACATCGCGCGCCTCAATGGGCAAGGCTTTGAGCGTTTCGGCCGGCAAAGAGGACGAGATTTCGGCATTGACCGTGTTGATCCCGGTCACGGCCCGCCTGCCTCGTACCACCACTTCGCTGGTCCCCGCCCCAACGGCAATCGTGATCCCGCGCACGAAATCCGACCGCAGCACGACGCCGTCCGCTGCCTGCGCCTCATAATCGCTGCCCGCCGCCACCGAAATGCGATAACGGCCACCGGTGGTCAGGCCGTCGGCGCGGACTTGACCGTTCGTATCGGTGGTCAACACCCGCGTCAGGCCGATATCGGGATTGGTGATCGTCACTTCGGCCGAGGCGACCGGGGCGCCACCATCGGCGCGCACGATTGTGATCTGCAACCCGGCCTGTTGTGCCATTGCGGCGCTCGGCACGGCCAGCGCGATGGCGGGGATCAGCGTGGCGGCAAGATAACGGTGCAAAGTCATGATATCTCCTTTTATTCATTTGGTCGACCGGGGCCGACGCATTACGCCAACATTGGACTCAGGTTTGGAACTGGCACGGTGCCCCGCGCCGCACGAGGTGAAGATCGGCATAGCTTGCCTGCGCCATGCCGCCGGTATTGTCGGCATCGGTCGCCAGAGCAATCAGCGCCATCCGCCCGGTCATGGTGCCGAACTGGCTTTTCATGTCGGCAGCAAGGTCGCGCCGCTCGCTCACCCATGCACCGGCACGCGCATTGCCCGATTGCACCACGATCATCCGCGCGCGATCGGTAAAGGCATTGGGGACGATCGTGCCCACCGGTGCCTTGTTATCCCACACATAATTGAGCGCGCCGTCGGGCAACAGCTTGCCAAAACGTGCCCGCCCCATCGCCAGCTTGATCCGCGTGCCCAGCGACAGCGACCCGCGTGGCAGGCTGAGCCCCACCAGCACGCGCGCGGCCTGATCATCGCCCTGTTTGGTGCGAATATCGGCCCCTTCAATCACCTGCACGACCCGCCAGCGCCAGCACAGGATCGGCGTCTGGTCGAGTGCGATGTCCACATTGCGCACGAACAGCGCCTGGCTGCGGTCGGCACGCGCCTCCACCACTGTCATATTGCCGTTGCGCGCCAGCATATAGCGGGTTTGCGGCACCTTCTTGTCGATCGCGACTGTGGACCAGCCCGCGCTGCCGCTCTCGAACCGGCCCAGCGGCACAACATCGCCCACCCCACCCGGCGCCTCCGCGCGCGCGGGCACCAACGCGAGCACCACCAGATAGGGGAGCGACACCAGCGCCAGCAGCGCGCGGGGCCAGCGCCGTTGCGCGCGCAGGCCCAGCCGCACCGCCATCCCTAGCCCGAGCAGCGCCTCGACAATCATCGCCGGACGCCCGAAATGGGCGGGATCGTAATAAGACACCGGCGACACGAACCGCCAGCTCGAAATCGGCCAGAAATGCATGTGGGCATCGTCGCGGTGGCAGAGAAAATCGACAAACGCATGAGCTAATCCCCCGGCGGCAAAGGCAATGCAGAGCGCGGGCCAGGATTTGGCGGGGTCGGCCCGGCGCGCTGCCAAACCAGTTACGAGCATGAGCGACCAAAGGATGAAGCTGTGGCTCAGCCCATTGGTCGCCTGCCACCAGGGTTCGAAATAATCATGACCAAAAATCTGGCGACCGGGACGCCCCGCCGCCATCAGCGCGGCGACAATCGCAAACATCGGCAAATCCGGCGCCACCCCGCCCACGGCACCCGCCGCAACCAGCGCCGGATTGCGTCGTCCAAAGCAATAAGCGCCGATCAACGCGTGGGTTTGGGTGTGCACAGACTCTACTCAACAATCGACGCGGCGCGGCAATCACCCCGCCTTGTTGAGTTGCCAGTCATAGGCAAGGAAGCTGATGTCAAGCTGACCGCTCTTGGCACTTGCCGCCGCCGCAGGACTTAGTCCCAGGCTGCTCGCGTAAAGCGCAAAAAATGCGGGCAGCGTCTTGGCCCCGCGCCAGCCCTTTTCAAAATCGCCGCGATACCAGTTGAAGATATTCGACACCGCCACGCCATTGCCATTGGGCCGGTTGCGGGTGCGGTCGCTGAGGAACCCCTTGGTCGCGGCGTCAAGTTGCGCGTCAATCGTCGCCCCGCGATAGGCCGAGCGTGCCAGCGCCGGGCAGCCGATGCTCGCGCAATTGACCGCAAAATGGATGCGCGGGTCATTATAGCGGCCGCTTTTCCGGATCATGCCATGTTCGATTTCGTCGAGCGAAATCTGCTTGCCGAACAGCGAAACAAACGGCTTGGCCCACGGCCCTTGCAGGAAAGTACCCAAATCCTTGATCGACTTTACATTGGGATAAGCAGTCAGGATCAGCTCGACGGTTGCCGCGTTGTAGACATTGATGAGGAAGGCAAGCTGATCGGGCTTGGTCCAGCCGTCAAAGGTTGCACGGCTGATCTTGCTGGCGCTCACCAGATAGGCCTTGAGCGCGGCGCGGTCACGCGCCATCCCGTCATAACGCACGGCCGAGGCAACGCCGCCGCGCACCGCCACGACATTGCGCTTAAGCAGCGCATCCCAGCCGCCATGGTCAAAACCCTGTGCCTGCGCCGATACCGGCACCAGCAACATCAACAGCGAAAGAAGCACCCGGAGCATCGCTTACCCTCTCATCCATGCATGATAACGCTCGACCCAGCGCAACACCCCTTGCGGGGCGTGGGCCCGTTTCCATTCCCCCGCCACATATTTGTTTGCTTCTGCCAGCGTCGGATAAGTGTGGATCGTGCCGAGCAGCTTGTTGAGGCCCAGCCCATGCTTCATCGCCAGCACATATTCGGCAAGCAGATCGCCCGCATGTTCGCCTACAATCGTCACACCCAAAATGCTGTCCTTGCCCGGCGGGGTCAGCACCTTGATAAAGCCGGTGGTCGCGCCATCGGCAATCGCGCGGTCCAGCTCGTGCAAGGGATAGGTCGCGACTTCATAGGCCACGCCCTTCGCCTTGGCCTCATCCTCGCTCAACCCAACGCGCGCGACTTCGGGATCCGTGAACGTCGCCCAAGGAATGACGCGGTAATCGGCCTTGAACTTGCGGAACCGTCCGAACAGCGCGTTGACGGCAGCATACCAAGCCTGATGGGCCGCGACATGGGTGAATTGATACGGCCCGGCGACATCGCCTGCGGCATAAATATTGGGATAGAGCGTTTGCAGATATTCGTTGGTGATGACGGTCTTGTCCGTTTCAATCCCCAACGTCTCCAGCCCATAGCCGGTCAGCCGCGCCGCGCGACCGACCGCGAGGATCAGACAATCGAACGCGATTTCCGATGGTCTGCCATCGACTTCCACGATCAGGAACTGCGCGTCGCCGCGCCGCTCGCACCGCACCGCGCGGGTGCCGGTGCGGACGTCAATTCCTTCCTCGCGAAAGCGTGCCTCGACGACGGCGGAGACATCGGCGTCTTCGCGCGCCATGATGCGCGGGGCCAGCTCGACTTGCGTGACGTGTGCGCCCAGCCGTGAAAAGCTCTGCGCCAGCTCGCAGCCGATCGGCCCACCACCCAGCACCACCAGCCGCGCGGGCACCGCATCCAGTCCGGCAAAGCGCTCCCACATCGTGTCGCTCGTCACATAGTCCACGGTGTCGAGCCCCGGAATCGGCGGCACAAATGGCGCGCCACCAGCCGCAATCACTATAGAGCGCGTCGTCAACCGCTGTTCGCTACCGTCATTGCCCTTGATCGCAACGGTCCAGGGATCGACGATGGTCGCATAGCCCTGCACCACTTCAACACCCAAGCCGGTATAGCGTTCGATACTGTCGTGCGGCTCGATATCACGGATCACCTGATGCACGCGCGCCATGACGGCCGGGAACGGCACCGCCGGGGTGCTGTCGGTCAGCCCATAGTGGCTGGCATGGCGAATCTGGTGCGCAACCTTTGCACTGCGGATCAACGCTTTTGACGGGACACAGCCGTAATTCAGGCAATCGCCGCCCATTTTGTGCGCTTCGACCAGCGTAACCTTCGCTTTCACCGTCGCTGCGATATAGGCCGAAACGAGGCCGCCCGCGCCCGCGCCGATCACCACCAGATTGCGGTCATAGCGCTTGGGCCGCTGCCACTTGGCATAGACTTGCCGCGCCTTCACCCAGCCGACAATCGCGCGCGCGATCCACGGGAAAATACCCAGCGCCACGAACGAGGCAATCACGCCGGGCGAGGCAATCCCGGCCAGCGTTTCGATCTGCGCAAGCTGCGTGCCCGCATTCACGAACACCACCGTGCCCGCAAACATGCCAAGCTGGCTAACGATGTAAAAAGTAAGCGCGCGGATCGCCGTCAACCCCATCAACAGGTTGACGAGGAAAAACGGAAACGCCGGGACCAGCCGCAGCGTAAACAGGTAAAACGCGCCGTCGCGCGCCACGCCCTCGTCAATCGCGCGCAGCCGGTCGCCAAAGCGCGCGCGCACCGCATCGCGAAACAGATAGCGCGAGGCAAAAAACGCCAGCGTCGCGCCAATCGACGACGCGAACGACACAATCACTGTGCCCACCACCAGCCCGAACAACGCCCCCGCCGCGAGCGTCAGAATCGCCGCGCCCGGCAGAGAGGCACCAGCGACCCCGACATAAATCAAGAAAAACGCGCCGATCACCAATGCTGGCGACTGCCGGTAATAATCAGCGAAATCGGCTTGCCGCGCCTTCAGCGCATCAAGCGTCAAATATTGGCCAAGATCGAAATAGAAAAAGGCGAAGGCAATCGCTGCGAGTGGAATGAGGATCAACAGCCGCTTCATGATCGCAATCCCCACTTTGTTGACGCTCTGGCGTGTAACAAATCCTTGTCGAGTGACCAATCGCAAACCGGCGGGCTACCCCGATTTGCGCACCATTTCGTAAGTCTGAGCACCTTTAGACAACTGATCGGTCACCCGCCGTCGTCACTCGTTCGCGCGATCGGCTCCGCTGGTTACAGCGCCGTGCGATGCCGACCCGACGCTATGGGCATATTTGGCATAAACGCCGATCACATCGCGCCGCCGCGCCGGGGCGGGGGCGGGCCGCGCGTCAAGGTCGGCGTCGGTCTCGAACACGCGCGCATCGACGTCAATCCGCACGCGGTCGCCGCTCCTCAGTCGCGCAATCGGGCCGCCCAGCGCCGCCTCAGGGCTGATATGACCGACCATGAAACCGTAAGTCGCGCCCGAAAACCGCCCGTCGGTAACGAGCGCCACCGAATCGCCCAGTCCCCGCCCCTGAATCGCCGCGGTCACTGCCAGCATTTCGCGCATGCCCGGGCCGCCCACGGGCCCCTCGCCGCGAATGACCACGACATCGCCCGCGACAATCTCGCCCGCCTCAAGCGCGGCAAAGGTTGCCTCCTCGCCGTCATAAACCTTTGCTGGTCCCTCAAAGCTGAGCCGGTCGTGACCCGCTAGTTTGACCACGCATCCCTCTGGCGCGAGGTTGCCGTAAAGGATGCCATAGCCGCCGCGTGCCTTGATCGGGCTGGCTGCGCTGACGATGACCTGCTGGCCCGGCGTTTCTGGGGCGTCTGCGAAAGTATCGAACAACGTCGCGCCGATCACCGTCGGCGCATCGGCAATCAGCCCCGCCTCCATCAGCCGCCGCCCCAGCAAGCGCGTGCCGCCCGCCGCGCTCATATCGGGTGCCATGAAGCGGCCGCCGGGCTTCAGATCAGCAATCACCGGCGTTGTCCGCGACAAGGAATCGAACAGATCGAGCCCAAAGTCGTCCGCGCCAATCCCTGCCTCGCGCGCAATCGCCAGCAGATGGAGAATCAGGTTGGTCGACCCCGCCGTCGCCGTGCCCGCCACCGCTGCATTGCGCAAGGACGTTGGCGTGATGAATTGCCTGGCGTTGCGGCCCTCGCGCACCGCCTCCACGAGCACGCGGCCCGCTTGCGCCGCCGCCTCTCCCTTGTCGGGATGCGTAGCGGGCACATCGTTCAACCCCATTGGCGAGAGGCCAAGGAAGCTCATCGCCAGCGCCATCGTGTTCGCCGTGAATTGCCCGCCGCACGCGCCCGCGCCCGGGCAAGCCGCCACTTCCACCGCTTTCAACCCGGCATCGTCGAGCGTGCCCGCACCGTGTGCGCCAACCGCCTCAAACACGTCCTGAATCGTGATCGCCTTGTCGCCCAGCCGCCCCGGCATGATCGACCCGCCGTACAGGATGACGCACGGCAGATCGAGCCGCGCCGCCGCCATCGCCGCCGCGGGGATCGTCTTGTCGCACCCGACCAGAAACACGACGCCGTCAAGCATGTGCCCGCGCACCGCCAGTTCCGCCGAATCGGCAATCGTCTCGCGGCTCATCAGGCTGGCACGCATCCCCGGCGTGCCCATCGAAATGCCGTCGGTCACGACAATGGTGTTGAAATCAACCGCGGTCCCGCCCGCTTCCTCAATCCCGCAGCGGACATGATCGGCAAGCGCGCGCAAATGCATGTTGCACGGCGTGACAGTGGACCAGCTGTTGACGATCGCGAGCATCGGCTTGGCCATTGCCGCATCATCATAGCCAGCCGCGCGCAGCATCGCCCGCGCGGGCGCGCGCGCAGCGCCGTTAACCAGATCGCGTGATGGCATGGTCGTTTGCGGCATTGGTTGACTGGTCCCTTTGAATACCCAACCGCCGTTTAGCGTTGGCGGCGACGCAGTGATATAAAAATTCGCAAGCGTCAAAAAATTAGTTGTAAAGTTACGTTCAGCTGCTAATGAGCGGGTCAACACAGAGTTTGAACAAAGGATTTGACGTGCAGCACGTATCGCTGGGTACTGTATCGGTAGCAGGGGTGGTTCGCCCCGTGGTGGCCCGTGCCCGCGACCTTCGCCCGCTGGTACTTCTTCTTATTACCGATGATCCGGGGAGCGCCCGGCTCTGAGACAAGGCTGAAAGGCCAGGCTTCAGAACCCCGCTCCCCACCCCGGGAGCGGGGTTTTTCTTGTTTGCGATGAAGGAATTGACGATGGAACGCATCTATACCGACAACGACGCCAGCCCCCGCACGTTGACCGGCGGCAAAATCGCAATCATCGGCTATGGCAGCCAAGGTCGCGCGCACGCGATGAACCTGCGCGATAAGGGGTTTGATGTCGCCATCGGCGCCCGCCCCGGCGGCACTGCCGAGGCACGCGCCCGCGCCGATGGCTTTCGCCCGACCACACCGGCAGACGCCGCGCGCGGGGCTCGGTTGATCGCGCTGCTCACCCCCGACATGACACACGGCGCGCTCTACCGCGACGACATTGCCCCCAATATGGCGCCCGGCGGTGCCCTCCTCGTCGCGCACGGCTTTTCGCTGCATTATGGCGAGATCGAGCCGCGCCACGACATCGACATCATTCTGGTCGCGCCAAAGGGACCGGGCGCGCTGGTGCGGCGCGAGTTTGAAATTGGGCGCGGTGTCCCTTGCCTGTTCGCGGTGCGCCAGGATGCAAGCGGAGAAGCGCGCGACCGGGCGCTCGCCTATGCGCAGGGGATTGGCGGCACGACCGCAGGTGCGATCGAGACCAGCTTTGCCGAAGAAACCGAAACCGATCTGTTCGGCGAACAGGCGGTGCTGTGCGGTGGCGCGACCGAACTGATTACCGCCGGGTTCGAAACGCTGGTGGCGGAAGGGTATAAGCCTGAAGTCGCCTATTTCGAATGTCTGCACGAACTTAAGCTGATCGTCGACCTGCTCTATGAGGGCGGCTTTACCCGGATGCACGATTTCATCTCCGAAACTGCGAAATATGGCGACCTGGTCAGCGGGCCGCGGGTCATCAACGCGGAAACGCGCGAACGCATGCGCGAAGTGCTGCGCGACATTCGCACCGGCAAATTCGCGCATGACTGGATCGCCGAGAACAAGGCCGGCAAGCCCAACTACACCGCCATGCTGGAAGCGGATATGGCCCAGCCAATCGAACAGGTTGGCGCGCGGATGCGGCGGCACATGGCGTGGCTGAACACCGCGCCCAAGACCGAGGCGGCCTGACCCATGGCAAGTACGGCCCACGCCATCCTCCCCCAACGCACTGGCGCGCGGCTAGTCATCGACGCGCTGGAGGCGGCCGGGGTCGAGGTAATCTTCGGCTATCCGGGTGGCGCGATCATGCCGGTTTACGACGCATTACCGGGTTCAAAGCTGCGCCATATCCTGGTGCGGCATGAACAGGGGGCAGCGATGGCCGCCGATGCTTATGGCCGCGTCACCGGGCGGCCCGGCGTGTGTCTGGCGACATCGGGGCCGGGGGCGACCAACCTCATCACCGGCATTGCCAATGCGTTCCTCGACAGCGTGCCGATGGTCGCGATCACCGGCCAGGTCGGTACTGCGCTGATGGGCACCGATGCGTTTCAGGAAGTCGATATTTTCGGCATGACGCTGCCCATCGTCAAGCACAGCTATGTCATCCGCGCGACCGAGGATATTCCGCGCATTTTTGCCGAAGCCTTTGCGCTGGCCGCATCGGGGCGACCGGGTCCGGTGCTGATCGACTTGCCCAAGGACGTGTTGCAACGCGCAATCGATGCGCCCGCCCCGCTCCCGCCTGCCACGCCCGCCGCGCCGGCCATGCCCGACGCAAGCGCCATGGCGACGGCCAACCGGCTGATCGCAGAGGCGAAGGCACCGATCCTGTATTTCGGCGGCGGCATCGCGATTGCAGGCGCAGAGGATGCGTTGCGGGCCTTTGCCGCACGCACCGGGATGCCATCGGTTGCCACCCTCAAAGGGCTGGGCAGCCTGGCCCCTGGCACCCCGCATTATCTTGGGATGCTGGGGATGCACGGCACGCGCGCGGCCAACATGGCGATCGACGCGGCCGATCTCCTGGTGTGCGTCGGCGCGCGGTTCGATGACCGGGCGACGGGCAAGCTCGATGCCTTTGCCCCCCGCGCCAAGGTGATCCACATCGACGCCGACCCGGCCGAAATCAACAAGCTGCGCGCCGCCGAAGCGGGGCTTGGCGGCGACATTATCGCGATCCTCGACGCACTGACAGCAACCCCCGCCGACATTGCGGCCTGGACCGCGCGCTGCGACGCTTGGAACCGGCAGTCGATACCGCGCTACGACGCGCCGGGGGCCGGCGTTTATGCCCCTGCCCTGCTCCACGACCTGTCGGTTGCGGCGGGCAAGCGGGCGATCTTCACCTGCGACGTCGGCCAGCACCAGATGTGGGTCGCCCAGCACTGCGTATTCCACCGCCCGCAGGCGCATCTGACGAGCGCGGGGCTGGGGGCGATGGGTTATGGCATTCCGGCGGGCATCGGCGCGCTGTTTGCAGAGCCCGACGCAACCGTCATCACCGTGACCGGTGACGGGTCGATCATGATGAATATTCAAGAGCTGGCGACGATCCGCCGCTATGGCTTGCCGCTGAAGATCGTGCTGCTCGACAACAGCCAGCTTGGCCTGGTGCGCCAATGGCAGGAATTATTCTTTGACGAGAATTTTTCCGAAGTCGACCTTTACGACAATCCCGATTTCGCCGAACTCGCCCGTGCCTTCGGGATCGAGGCCTTCACCGTCGATTACCGCGAGCAAGTGCCCGCCGCCATCGACCGGCTGCTTGCGGCGCGCGGTGCGATCCTGTGCCATATCCGCATCGATTCGCGCGAAAATGTCTGGCCGCTGGTGCCGCCCAACCGATCCAATGTCGAAATGCTGGAGCAACGCAAATGACCGACCGCATCACCATCGAATATGCCCCAAACGAAGGTGCGACGTTGCGGCTTTTGGGCCTGATCGAACGGCGCGGTTTCCGCATCACGGCGATCAGCATGGCGGAAGCGGCGGGTGGTCGCCACGCCGCGCTGACGCTTGACCTGTCGGCACGCGGCGGCGCGCGCGCGCTCGACACGCTGGGGCTGCAACTGCGCCGGCTAAGCGATGTGCATTGGGTCGGTGCGGCACCGCGCCCGCAATTGGGCCGACATTTGGGGGAAGCCGCGTGACCAACCGCGTCATCATTTTCGACACCACGCTGCGCGACGGGGAGCAGGCACCCGGCTTTTCGATGACCGAAGCGGCCAAGCTGCGCGTGGCGCGTGCGCTTGCCAAACTGAAGGTCGATGTCATCGAGGCGGGCTTTGCCGCTGCCTCCCCCGGCGACGCGCGCGCGATTGCGGCGATTGCACGGGAGATTGAGGGGCCGGTCATCTGCTCGCTGGCGCGCACCACGCGCGGCGACATTGACGAGGCATGGCGCGCGCTCAAACACGCGCCGCGCCGCCGCCTCCACCTGTTCATCGGCACCAGCCCGATCCACCGGGACGCCAAGCTCCACATGAGCCGCGCCGAAGTGCTCACCGCGATCCGCGATTCCATCGCTTATGCGCGCGACCGGTTCGACGACATCGAATTTTCCGCCGAAGACGCGATCCGCACCGAGCGGGAGTATCTGGTCGAGGCATTGCAAGCAGCAACCGACGCGGGGGCGACCACGCTCAATGTGCCCGACACGGTCGGCTATACTACGCCCGAAGAGATTCAGGCGCTGTTCGCCGATCTCGACCGCTGGATCAACCGGGGTGCGCATGTGCTGCTGTCAGCGCATTGCCACGACGATCTGGGGATGGCGGTCGCCAATTCGCTGGCGGCGGTGCGCGGCGGCGCGCGCCAGATCGAATGCGCGATCAACGGCATTGGCGAGCGCGCGGGCAATTGCGCGCTCGAGGAAGTGGCAATGGCGCTCAAAACCCGTGCCGACCTGTTCCAGTGTGAGATCGGCGTCGATACCACCCAATTGGCGATGGTCAGCCGGACACTCGCCCAAGTCACCAATGTCTCGCCACCGCGCAACAAGGCGATTGTCGGCGCCAATGCCTTTGCCCATGAAGCAGGGATCCACCAGCACGGCATGCTTCAGGATCGCAATACCTATGAAATCATGAAGCCCGAAGACATTGGTCTGGCGGTAGAGGGAATTGTGCTGGGCAAGCATTCGGGCCGCCATGCGCTCGTCGCGCGCGCCCGCGCGCTCGGCCATGTGCTGGAGGGGGAGCGGCTCGATCAGGCGTTCGCCGCGTTCAAGGCGCTGGCCGACGAAATCGGCACGATCGATTCCGGGCAGTTGGTGGCCCTGCTCGACACACTTGGGCAAAATGCGCGGCAAAAGCCGTGGAAATTGTCGCGGATCGACATCCGTTCCCCCGTCAGCGCGTCGGCGATGCCGATTGCGCGAGTCGAGCTGGATCATGGCGACCGCGGCCGGGTGTGCGACCTTGCCTCTGCCCCCGGCGAGCTGGACGCGGTGTTTGCCGCCGTTGGCCAGATCATGGGGGTATCGGCGCGCGTCGACGGACTGGAGCTGCATTACCTCGCCGCCGAACGCCTGCCCGGCGACATGGCGCAATCGGCGAGCGTGCTCGTTGAGATTATTCTCGCGATTGACGGCCAGCTTTATCAGGGTCGGGCGCGCGGGCTGGACATTATTCCGTGCTGCGTCGCCGCCTATATCGACGCGGCGAACAATGCAGCGGCGGTGAAATCGGCGCCGGTTGCCGCACCCTCAGCCCAAGCAGCCTGAAGGAAGTCCCGCTCGTGAAGATTGTCCTTCTGCCCGGCGACGGCATTGGCCCCGAAGTCACGCATCAGGCGCGGCTGTGCCTTGAACTGTTGTCAGACCGCTGCGCGCTCGATTTCGAGTTTGAGGAACGCAGCATCGGCGGCATTGCGATTGATCGCCATGGCAAGCCGCTCCCGCAGGCAACGATCGGCGCTTGTGTGGAAGCAGACGCGATCTTGCTCGGCGCAGTCGGCGGCCCGGCCTGGGATGACGCGAAGCAGCGACCCGAGGCAGGGTTGCTGGAACTGCGCGCAGTGCTTGGCCTTTATGCCAATTTGCGGCCCGCATCGGTCATCAAGGGGCTTGAGCACCTCTCCCCCTTGCGCCCCGAAATCGCGCGCGACGCCGATGTGCTGGTGGTGCGCGAACTGACCGGCGGCAGCTATTTCGGCGAGAAGAAGCTGAGCGATACCGCCGCGAGCGACCTTTGCACCTACACCCGTGCAGAGATTGAGCGCGTCGCCCATGTCGCATTCCGCGCGGCCCGCGCGCGGGGCAAGCGGGTAACATCGGTGGACAAGGCCAATGTGCTCGCCACGTCACGCCTGTGGCGGCGCACGGTCGATGATGTTGCGCGCGGTTATCCCGACATCACGCTCGACCATATGCTGGTCGATTCGACCGCGATGGCGCTTGTCATGAACCCGCGCCGGTTCGACGTGATCCTGACAGAAAACATGTTCGGCGACATCCTGTCCGATGAGATGTCGGTGATCGCGGGCTCAATCGGCCTGCTGGCGTCGGCGAGTATTGGCGATGGCGGGCCGGGCCTGTTCGAGCCGATCCACGGCTCGGCCCCCGACATAGCGGGGCTAGACCGCGCCAACCCCTGCGGCGCGATTGCGAGTGCCGTGATGCTGCTCGCGGACGGGCTTGGCCTGCACGGCGAGGCGGCACTGCTGCGCGCATCCCTTGACGAGGCGCTGCGCGGCGAGGTGCTGACCGCCGACATGGGCGGCAGCGCGAGTTGCTCAGCAATGGGGGCAGAGGTTCGGCGCTTACTGGAGGCCAAGCTCGGCGCGCGCGACGCGCATGTCGCGTTGATGGCGAGCAACCGGGGCTGTGTGGGATGACGCCGCGCACGCTGTATCAAAAGATCTGGGACGCGCATGTCGTGGCCCGGCACGCCGATGGCACGTGCCTGATCTATATCGACCGGCATCTGGTGCATGAAGTCACTTCGCCGCAAGCCTTTGCCGGACTGCGGGCGGCCGGACGGCGGGTGCGGCGGCCCGATCTGACGCTGGCGGTGCCCGACCATAATGTGCCGACCACCCGCCGCACCGATGCCGACGGCAATCCGGTCCCGATCGCCGACCCGGCAAGCGCCGCACAGCTTGCCGCACTCGATGCCAATGCCCGCGAATTCGGCCTGCGCTACATCCCCGATGGCGCGGCGGCGCAAGGGATTGTCCATGTCGTCGGCCCCGAACAGGGCTTTACGCTTCCCGGCTCCACCCTGGTGTGCGGGGACAGCCATACCGCGGCGCACGGCGCGCTCGGCGCGCTTGCCTTTGGGATTGGGACAAGCGAGGTGGAGCATGTGCTGGCCACCCAGACGCTGCGGCTTGCCCCGTCGCGCACGATGGACGTGCAAGTAGAGGGGGCGCTGGGCTTCGGCGTATCGGCGAAAGACCTGATCCTAGCGATCATCGGGCAAATCGGCGCCGCAGGCGGCACGGGTCATGTTATCGAATATCGCGGGGCGGCAATCCGCGCGCTGAGCATGGAGGGGCGGCTGACCATCGCCAACATGTCGATCGAAGCGGGCGCGCGCTCTGGCCTGATCGCGCCGGACGATGCAACCTTTGCCTATCTGAAGGGTCGCCCGATGGCGCCCACCGGCGCCGACTGGGACCGCGCACTCGCCTGGTGGCGCACGCTGGCGAGCGACGAGGGCGCGCATTTCGACACCAGCGTTACAATCGACGCCGCCGCCATTGCCCCAACCGTCACTTGGGGCACCAGTCCAGAGGATACCGCGCCGATCGACGGCACGATCCCCGATCCTGACAGCTTTGCAGATCCGGCCAAGCGCGCTGCTGCGGCGCAATCGCTTGCTTATATGGGCCTGCGCGGGGGCACACCCTTGCGCGATGTCGCGGTCGAGCATGTGTTCATCGGCAGCTGCACCAACAGCCGGATTGAGGACTTGCGCGCCGCCGCCGCCGTCATCGGCAATCGCCGCGTACATGGCGGGATCAAACAGGCACTCGTCGTCCCCGGATCGCGCCTCGTCAAGCAACAGGCAGAGGCCGAAGGGTTGGACCGCATCTTCACCGACGCGGGGTTTGAGTGGCGCGAGCCGGGCTGTTCAATGTGTCTTGCCATGAACCCCGACAAAGTACCGCCGGGGGAGCGCTGCGCCTCCACCTCCAATCGCAATTTTCAGGGGCGGCAGGGGCCGGGCGCACGCACGCACTTGCTGTCCCCCGCGATGGCAGCGGCGGCGGCAATCACCGGGCGGCTCACCGATGTGCGCGAGTTGATGGCATGAGCGGAGTCACGCGTATTGCGGGGCGCGCCTGCCCGCTGGGCCTTGCCAATGTCGATACCGACATGATTATCGCGGCCGATCATCTGAAAACCACGGTGCGCACGGGGCTTGGCGCGCACGCCTTTGCCGGCCTGCGCGGGCAAGGAACGGCGCTGGATCATCCGGCCCATGCCGCCGCGCCTATCCTGATCGCGGGCGCCAATTTCGGCTGCGGGTCGAGCCGCGAACATGCAGTATGGGCGATGATGGATCGCGGCATCCAGGCGGTGATCGCGCCCAGCTATTCCGATATCTTCAGCGGCAACGCTTTTAAAAACGGGCTGGTCGCGGTCGAATTGCCGCAAGGCGCAATCGATCAGTTGATGCTTGGGGCCCCAGACGCTGAAATCACCATCGATCTGGAGAGCATGACGGTCACGCGCGGCAATCTGGCGTTCGGCTTCACGCTCGATCCATTCCGGCGGCAATGCCTGATCGAGGGGCTGGACGAGATTGCGATCACGCTGCGCGATGACGCCGCGATAACCGCTTATGAGGCGGCAGCACCCGCGCTTGGCTGGCCGATGGGGGCCGCATTTACGGGCTGAGGCTTGTGCCGCGCCACGCGAAGAGATAGCCGATCAGGCGATCCCGTGTGGCCAAGGGGACTTTGATGACCGACCTCTCCCCGATCCGTGTCGCCTTCCTGCTGTTCCCCAATGTCACACAGCTCGACCTGACCGGGCCGGCCCAAATCCTGTCGCGGCTCGGCAATGTGACGATCGACCTCGTTGCCAAGACGCTTGATCCGGTGCCGACCGACGCCGGATTTGCGCTGGTCCCGACGGCATGCCTTGCCGATGCGACGCAGCCGGACATCCTGTGCATCCCCGGTGGCTTTGGCGTCAACGACGCCATCGACGATGCAGAAACGCTCGGCTGGGTCCGGCGGATGGCCAACGGCGCGCAGTGGGTGACGAGTGTGTGCACCGGATCGCTGCTGCTGGGGGCGGCCGGGCTGTTGCACGGTTATCGCGCCACCTGCCACTGGGCGCAGCATCACCATCTTGCTGCATTTGGCGCGATTCCGATCCATGAACGCGTGGTGTTCGACCGCAACCGCGTGACCGGCGGCGGGGTGACGGCGGGCATCGACTTTGCGCTGGCGCTGACCGCCGCGATCCGAGGGGAGGCGCATGCGCGGCTGGTGCAGCTAAGCTTTGAATATGACCCCGCGCCGCCTTTTGACAGCGGATCGCCCAGCCGCGCCGACGCAGCCACGATGGAGCACTTTCGCGCGCTGGCGGCCAAGAGCGCCCCCGCCCGTGATGCGCGAACGCTGGCCGCTGCGGCACGGCTCAGTGCGAGCGATTAAGCCTGCTTCGCCCCGCGCAGCCGGTGCCACACAAACCACACCACGCCTGCCACCAGCACCACACCGATCAGTGCGTCTGCCGAGTGGAACGCGGCCTTTACACGCGGATCGCTATCCCACTTCTCCCCCAGCACCATACCCAGCCACGCCAGCCCAAAGCACCACGGCCACGACCCAACAAAGGTATAGATGTGGAACGGGATCAGCGGCATCCGCGCAACCCCCGCCGGAAAGGCAATAAACGATCGGATCGCGGGCAATAAACGCCCGATCAGCACCGCCATATTGCCAAAGCGCGCGAAAAACCGGTCCGCTGCCTCAATTTCGCCCGCGCCGATCAGCACCCACTTGCCGTAGCGCAAGAGCAATGGCCGCCCGCCGCGCTTGCCGACTTCATAGGCAATGATCGACCCCAGATTGCACCCGATCGCGCCTGCCGTGGCGGCCAGATACAGGTTCATCTCGCCTTTGTAGACGAGATAGCCCGCAAACGGCATGATGATTTCGGATGGCAGCGGGATGCACGCACTCTCAATCGCCATCAACACCGCAATGCCGATGTAACCGCCCGAACTAATCACCCAGATGGTGAAGCCCGCCAGGATCGCCAGAATCTTTTCAACCATGGCCGCATCGCATGGGCGATGTTGGCACGGATGGGAAGGGAGATTTTACGAGTGCCACGCCATCATTCCCTGCCGCTCCCGCGCCGCCGCCCGCCATAGCGCCCACGCCAACGCCGCCGCCAGCAACAGGTAGAGCGCCATCCCGACAAAATGCGGCCAGCCCCAAAACTCACCCGGCAAATCGCGAAAAGCCCCGCGCGGCCAATCCTCGGCCAAAATCGGTCGCCACAGCGGAAAGTGGTAGGTGTCAGGTGCGACAATCTCGGCCGCTGCAATCGCCAGATTAATGCCAATCGACAGTGCCAGCAGCGCTGCCGCTGCAATCCGCGCGCGCAGGTGCTCAAGCTCCGCCCATAGCGGTGCCAATGCCAGCGCCAGCATCGGGATGGCGGGCACCGAATGGCGCGGCCCGGTCGAAAAACCACCATCCCAATAAACATAGGCCGAATTGACCAGCAGCACCGCCGCCACCACGCCGACGATCATCACCGCCATCGCGCCCTGGCCGCGCGCCAGCCGCAACAGGCCGATGGGTGCCAGCACCAGCACCGGCGCGACCCAGATCAGCCCGCGCCTGAGCCCGAAGATGATTTCATTCAGCACCGCCGCCTTGGGGCTGGTCAGCCCGAACAGGCCCTGCTGCATCCCCTCAAACCCCACCACACCCTGATAGCCGAGCCGGAAGATCGTGCCGAACGCGAGCAGATTATAGCCCGCCAGCGCCACCCCCGCCGTCATGCCGCCCGCAACCGCCCAGCCGATCGCCCGAACCGCGCCGATACGCCGCCGCAGCCGCCACAGCGCCCACAGCGCGATCAGCGTGCCGCCAATCACGGCCTGATACTCGATCACCACCGCCCAGCCCAGCGCCCCGCCCGCGATCGCCGCATGACGTGCCGATACGTCCGCCTGCGTGCCACGCCACACCGCCCACACCGCGATCATCCACAGGGCGGCGACCGGCGCATGGCCAAACAGCGTCGTCGACCAGCCCCAAACCGGCGTGCCAAGACTATAAGCGAGCGCTGCAAATAGCGCCGCGCCGTCGCTCCCGGTCACGCCCCGCGCCACCGACCACAACGCCAGTGTGGCCAGCGCCGTCAACAGTCCGGTAATCAGGATCGTCGCCAACCGCAGCCGCAGCCGCAAATAACGGGTCAGGTCAGGCGCCTCGATCCGCTTTTCGAGCAGCCTGGCCCCCTCGCCCGTCAGGCCAAAGGCGAGTGCAATCACGGGCGTGGCGAGCAGGGTCATCCCCGGCGCCTTGTCGAGGTAGGTGTGCGGCCCGAACTGCGCCTTGTCGATCGTCAGGTGCGCGAACTCGTCGATCGTCGCATCACCCTGTTCGGCGAGCGATATTGCCGCAAACAGCCGCGTCGAGTTATTGGGGTTGAACTCCCACGAACCAAACCAGCCGCACGACAGCCACACCAGCGCGAACAGCAACGCCGGGATTGCGCGCCGATCAACTCGCACGTCCACGTCCCATGGCATTGCGGCACCCGCTGCGGCGGACACCCGCGATCGTCCATCTTGTCATGCGCGGCGCGCTTATTGTGGGGTATTGGCGGCTTCGGCTTCCTTGCGCGCCTGATTCTCCTTGCGCGCGCGCCGGAAATTCTGCGCCGAACAGCCCACTTGCCCGCCCGCGCCGATCGGCGAACAACTGTTCAGACCCGAGCCCGCCGATTCCAGAATATCATCCGTGCGATTGGCCCAGCTTTGATATTCGGGCTTGATCGATTCGGGGCGGATTTCCTTGGGGATGCGAAAACGTTCGCCCGCCGGACGGCGGACGCACACAACGGTTTCATTGCCGTTCGAATCAACCGGGCATTTTTCCTTGTCACCATAAAGGAACAGCACCCCATTCACCGGCGCATCGCGTGAGGCCGCAGCTTCGAGCCGGGCGGGCGGTGTCTCCGCCGCTTTGGGGGTGTAAATCGTTGGCGGGGGCACGGTCGAGGGCGTCTGGGGTCCGGATTGCGGGCCGGTTTGCGCATGAGTAGCTCCGCCCGCCGCCAATAGCGCGACCGCAATCAACCTCATGGACTTTGTCATGGCGCTCTCCTGCGACCGTTGCCGCAACTTCAATGCTATAAACGCTTGGCGGTTGCAATCGCGACGCGACAGCCCAGGCGGATCAGGCCGCTCAACACCGGATAGGCCGGGGCATTTTCGGCACCAGCCGCAAGGGCATGATCGCGGTGCTCGACTTCATCGGCCTGAAAATCGGCGATCGCCGCCGACAGCTCGGGGTCGCTATCGCCCAACTCAGCAAGCTGCTCGCTATAATGCCGGTCGATCTCGGTCTCGACCGCCGCCGTGCACGCCATTGCCGCCTCTGGCCCCAAGGCCGCCGTCACGGCGCCCAATGCAAAGCCCGCGACATGCCATAGCGGTTGGAACAGCGTCGGGCGCACGCCGCGCTCGGCCATCATCCGGTCGAAAAAGGTGCGGTGCCGCTCTTCCTGCTGCGCCATCCCGGCAATGGCCCGCGCCGCCGGACCGCGATCGCCCATCACCGCCAATTGCCCGGCATAAATGCGGATCGCGCCGAACTCACCCGCCTGATTGACGCGGATCATCGCGTCACGGCGGTGGCGTGCGTCGCCCGGTTTCCAATGCGTCATGCCTTGCTCCTCGCCCATGTCAGCGCCAGAATAGCACCGCCGCCGAGGGTCGAGAACAACCCGTTAAACCCGGCGAGCGAAATACCGAACAAGGTCCATTGCGGCGCGTCGCAGCGCACAATCGGTGCATTCAGGATACGCGCGAGCATATCATCGGGCGTCCCGCCCCCACCCTGAAGCGTGGAGGTACACGCAGTAATCCCCCGCCACCAATGATATTCGACGCCAGCATGAAATACGCCGATCGCCCCACTCGTTAGGATCGCGAGCGCCGCCAGCGCGACGGCCACCCGCGCCACCGCCGGCTGCGGCACCCCGAACGCCAGCACGGCCAGCGCCATCGCGGCATAATGCGGCCACCGTTGCCAATGGCACATCTCGCACGGATAAAGTCCGCCCAGATATTGCGACCCCAGCGCGCCCGCCATCAGCGCGGCAGGCACCAGCAGCGCGAGCGCCCGCGCCGCCACGAAACTGCCCGCCATCATGCTCAGGGCTTGGGCGCGGACGTCGGGGGGGGCGAGGGCGCGGGGGCAGGCTCCCCGAGCCG
>DHHS01000122.1 GCA_002403415.1 Sphingomonas sp. UBA4766
CTGGCAGCGGCTGAGGCGGTTGGCGGCGATGTCGCGGTAGCCGGGCTTGCGCTCGCCGATATGGCGGGGATGGCGGGGCGCGGCGCGCGGGTGGCAGTATCACTCAGCGGTGGCGGTGGCGCGCTTGTGATCGACGAAAGCTACAACGCCAATCCTACGTCGATGCGTGCGACGCTCGCTGTGCTGGGCGCCGAACCCGCGCGGCGGCGGATCGTTGTTTTGGGGCAAATGGGTGAGCTTGGGCCCGAAAGTGCCGCCTTTCACGCGGGACTTGCCGCGCCGGTGATGGCCGCGGGAGCTGCCCATGCAATTTTGGTGGGCGAGGGGATGCGCGCGCTTGCAAACGCGCTTGAGGGGCAGGTCGAATTCGTCCATGTCGCAGATGCACAAGCGGCGATGGCGGCGCTCAACGCGGTACTGCGCGACGGGGATGTGGTGCTGGTCAAAGGGTCAAATGCGGTGGGCCTGTCCACCATTGTCGCGGCGCTTTCGGGCGAAAGGGGCTAATGTTTTATTTCATCGCGCAGCAATTGGGTTTCCCCAGCGCGCTCAACCTGTTCCGCTATTTGAGCTTTCGCAGCGGCGGGGCGCTGGCGACCGCGTTGTTGATCGGGCTCATCATCGGGCCGCGCTTCATTGGCTGGCTGCGGCTGCGCCAGGGCAAGGGGCAGCCAATCCGCACCGACGGCCCGCAAACCCATCTGGCCAAGCGCGGCACCCCGACGATGGGCGGGTTGATGATCCTGACCTCGCTTAGTGTGTCGCTGCTGCTGTGGATGGACCTAAGCAACCCCTATGTCTGGGCCTGCCTGTTCGTGACGCTCGGCTTCGGGTTGATCGGTTTCCTTGATGATTATGACAAGGTCCGCAAGCAAAAGACGGCGGGGGTTTCGGGCCGCATCCGGCTGGGCGGCGAATTCCTGATCGCCGGCATTGCGAGTTGGATCATCACTTCGCAAAATGGCACGCAGCTTTACCTCCCGTTTTTCAGTGATTTGTCGATTGATTTGGGCTATTTCTACATCCTGTTCGCCGCGTTCACGATTGTAGCCTTTGGCAATGCGGTAAATCTGACCGACGGGCTCGACGGGCTGGCGACGATGCCGGTCATCATTGCCGCCGTCGCGTTCATGCTGATCGCCTATCTGGCGGGCAATGCGAAGTTTGCCGATTACCTCGGCATTCCCCATGTCCCGCGCGCGGGCGATTTGGCGATTTTCTGCGGGGCGATTGCGGGCGCGTGTCTTGCGTTCCTGTGGTTCAATGCGCCGCCGGCGGCAGTGTTCATGGGCGACACGGGCAGTCTGGCGCTGGGCGGGGCGCTTGGCGCGATTTCGGTGGTGGCACATCACGAGATTGTGCTGGGCATTGTCGGCGGGCTCTTTGTTGTCGAAGCGCTGAGCGTCATCGTCCAGGTGTTCTGGTACAAGCGAACCGGGCGGCGCGTGTTCAAAATGGCGCCGATCCATCACCATTTCGAACAGCTCGGCTGGGCGGAATCGACTGTCGTGATCCGGTTCTGGATTGTGGCGCTGGTGCTCGCGCTGGCGGGACTTGCGACGTTGAAGATCCGGTGATTACGACCCCGGCCTGGCGCGGCAAACGCTATGCAGTGCTCGGGCTGGCGCGTTCGGGCGCGGCGGCGGTCGCGGCGCTGTTGGCGGGCGGGGCTGAGGTCACGGTGTGGGACACGGACCCTGCGCGGCGCGAGGCGATGTCGGGCAGCGGCGCGGCCCTTGGCGATCCCGAGACATTTGACCTTGTCGGCTTTGACGGCCTGATCGTCTCTCCCGGTGTGCCGATCAACCGCCACCCGGTCGCGGCCAAAGCGCGCACGGCGGGCGTGCCCATCATCGGCGATATCGAACTGTTCGCCCAGGCCCGCGCCGCTTTGCCGCCGCACACGGTCGTGGGCATCACCGGCACCAATGGCAAGTCGACGACGACCGCGCTCGTCCACCATATCCTGCAGACAGCGGGCATCCCCAGCCTGATGGGCGGCAATATCGGCTTGCCGATCCTTGCGCAGCCACCGCTGGCAGAAGGTGGCGTTTATGTGCTCGAGCTGTCGAGTTATCAGATCGACCTGACCTTCACGCTCGACTGTGATGTCGCGGTGCTCCTCAATGTGACGCCCGATCATCTTGATCGCTATGACGGGTTTCAGGCTTATGCGGCGGCCAAGGCGCGGCTGTTTGCGATGCAGAACCCTGCGCATGCCGCGATCATTTCGATCGGCGACGACGCGTCGGCGGCGATTGCGCGCAAATTGTCGGCGCGGGGCGAAGCGCTGACCAAGATTGCGCCGGGGTTTTGCATGGATCAATCGCGCTGGCCCAGCTTGCAAGGGCCGCACAACGCCCAAAACGCGCTGGCCGCGATCAATGTTTGCGAAACGCTTGGGGTGGGCAATGCCGCGATTGACGCGGGGCTGGCGAGCTTTGCCGGGCTCGACCACCGGATGCAGACCGTGGCGGTGCGTGGCGGCGTGACGTACGTCAACGATAGCAAGGCCACCAATCCCGAAAGTGCGGCCCCTGCGCTCGGCTCGTTCGCGCGCATCCACTGGATCGTAGGCGGCCAGGCGAAGTCGGACTCGCTCGCGCCCTGTGCGCCGCATTTTGGCAATGTCGTCCGTGCATATGCGATTGGCGAGGCGGGGGAGGGGCTTGCCGACCTGCTGGCGGCCCATATGACGGTGGAGGTCAGCGGCACGCTGGCCGCAGCGGTGGCTCAAGCCGCAGCGAACGCGCGGCCCGGCGACACGGTGTTGTTGTCGCCCGCCTGTGCCTCCTTTGATCAGTTCAGCGATTTCGAAGCCCGCGGGCGGGCATTTGTTGAAGCAGTGGGGGCATTAGCATGACCGATTTACGGGCAGCGCATCGGCGCGAACTCTGGTCGAAAATGCGCCCGCGCGGCGGCCGAGCGGCGCGCAGCCCGATCACCATGTGGTTTTTCGACATCGACCGGATGTTGTTGCTGCTTGCGCTGCTCCTGATCGCGATTGGCTTGCTGGCGGTCGCGGCGGCGTCGCCCGCAGCGGCGGTGCGCTATTCGGATGATAATGTGCATGTCGCGCCGCTCTTCTACTTCTGGCGGCAAGTGATGTGGGTGAGTGTGTCGGTGCCGCTGATGATCGCGGTATCGATGGCCCCGCTGGCGCTGGCGCGGCGCATGGCATTGATCGGCGCGGTCGTGTTTTTTGCGGCGCTGATGCTCGTGCCCTTTATTGGCGTGGTTCACAACAATGCGCGGCGCTGGATTGATCTGGGCGTGTCCGATTTTCAGCCGAGCGAGTTCTTGAAGCCGTGCTTCGTCGTAGCGATCGCATGGCTTTTGTCGCTGCGCGAGAAGGAGCCCGATTTGCCGGTGCTGACGATGAGTTTCATACTGACCGGCAGCATCGCCTGTTTACTGATGCTCCAGCCCGATTTTGGGCAGACGGTGATGTTTGGCGTGCTCTGGTTTGCGCTGCTCCTGATTTCGGGCGTGCCGATGCGGATGCTGGGGGCGTTGCTGGCGGCGGCGCCTGCTGGCCTGATTGCCGCCTATCTGTTTTACGACACTGCGCGGAACCGCATCAACGCGTTCATCTTTCGCGGGACCGAGGAAGCGCCCATCGATCATTACCAGACCGATATGGCGCATGCGACGATCACCGGCGGCGGCGTGATGGGGACTGGACCCGGCGGCGGCACGATGAAGTTCAAACTGCCCGAGGCGCAAACCGATTATATCTTTTCCGTGATTGGCGAAGAGTTCGGGCTGATCGCCTGCGCCTTGATCGCGCTGTTGTTTCTGGCGATTGTTGCACGGGTGTTCGTGCGTCTGCTTGATGAAACCGATGCGTTCCGGATGCTGGCGGCGGGCGGCCTTGCCACGCAATTCGGCGTGCAGGCGTCGATTTCGATGGCGGTCAACACCGGGCTTGCGCCGTCAAAGGGGATGACGCTGCCCTTTATCAGCTATGGCGGGTCGTCAATGATCGCGCTTTCCTTCGGCATGGGGCTTTTACTCGCCTTTACCCGGCGCAATCCGTTTCTTAGCCGGTCGCCCTATGTCGTCAGCTGGAGCAGGTCATGAGCGGCATGCGCCATTTCGTGCTCGCCGCCGGCGGGACCGGCGGGCATATGGTGCCGGCTGCCGCACTCGCCGCCGAACTGCGCCAGCGCGGCCATTCGGTTGCCTTGGTCAGCGACGCGCGCGGGGTGCGCTTTCCGGGCTTGTTTGAAGATA
>DHHS01000042.1:0-2331 GCA_002403415.1 Sphingomonas sp. UBA4766
GCGCGCTGAGCTGGAGCGGATATTGGCCGTGCCCGGCCTGTCACGCGACAGTTTTGAACAGGCGTCAAAAAGCCTGAACGGTTAAGCAGGCACGCCGCGACCAGTCAAAAATCGACATCGTTATAGTAGCTTGGTGGAGCAATGCCGTCCATCCGCTCGTTGAGCAAAGGGCGGAACGACGGGCGGCTCTTAAACCCGCGATACCAGCGCGCGGTCTGCTCATGCCCCTTCCAATCGATCCCGCCCAGATAATCGGTGACCGAAATCTGCGCGGCAGCCGCAAGATCCGCCAGCCCCAGTGTCGCCCCGCCAATCCAGGTGCGGTGGTCGAGCAGGAAATCAATATAATCAAGATGCCCGATCGCTGCCTTCATGGCGTCGCGCAGTACTCTGGCATCGGGGGCGGCGCGGTGGACGATACGCTTTATCATCCGCTCGTGGAGGAGCGGAGCCGTAACATCCTGATAAAATTGATGATCGAACCACGATACCAACCGCCGCGTCTCCGCGCGATTGGCAGCGGTGCCGTTGATCATCGCGGCCTGTTCGACCGTTTCCTCCAAATATTCGCAAATCGCGGTCGAATCCATCAAGCGCAGATTGCGCGACTGGTCGACCATTACCGGCGTTTGCCCCGCCGGATTCATGTCCATAAAGCCGTCGCGCCGTTCCCAGGGCGCTTCGCGCACCAGTTCGTAACCAACACCCTTTTCGCCCAATAGCAGCCGGACTTTGCGCGAAAACGGGCAGAGCGGAAATTGATAGAGTTGCCACATGTGCTTGAGTCTAGGCGAAGCAAGCCAATGCCGCAAAGACCTATTCGGCAGCGACCACCTGTACCCGGTCATCAAGCGGGTGCGCCAGCCGCGCCAGCATCTCGCGCGGGACGATTTGCCAGAAATGCCCCGCCACCCGGTCCCATTCGTCGATCAGGCCGGCGGCCCATTTGCTGTCGGTTGCCGCGGCATGGGTGCGCACAAGGTTGAACAGCACGCCCTCCCAATGCGCAGAGCCAAGGCGTTGCCAGATAATCGATTCGGGGTTGGCACGGCGCGCGAAGCTGCCCGCCGGGTCATAGACAAAGGCCATGCCCCCGCTCATCCCCGCCCCGAAATTGGCACCCACCTCGCCCAGCACCACAGCCGTGCCGCCAGTCATATATTCGCAGCCATTCGCGCCACAGCCCTCCACCACGACATCGGCCCCCGAATTGCGTACCGCAAAGCGCTCACCCGCCTGGCCGGCGGCGAACAATTTGCCCGCCGTCGCGCCATAGAGCACGGTGTTGCCGATGATCGTATTGTCCTGGCTGACAAGGGGGGAGCTGACCACGGGCCGCACAATGATGATCCCGCCCGACAGCCCCTTGCCGACATAATCATTGGCATCGCCAAAGACTTCGAGGGTGACCCCCTTGCATAGGAAGGCGCCGAGCGATTGCCCCGCCGAACCGCGCAGCCGGACATGGACATGGCCGTCGGCGAGCTTTGCCATGCCGAACGTGCGGGTGATTTCACTCGACAGCCGGGTGCCCACTGCGCGGTGCGTGTTGCGCACCGAATAAGTGAGCTGCATCTTTTCGCCGCGCGAAAACACCGCCGCTGCATCGCGAATCATCTGGGCATCCAGGCTGTCGGGCACTTCGTTGCGCCAGGTGGCGAGCGAAAAGCGGCGCTGATCGTCGTCCGCATCGACTTTCGCCAGAATCGGGTTGAGGTCGAGATCATCGAGATGTTCGGCCCCCCGGCTCACCTGGCGCAGCAATTCGGTGCGGCCAATTACTTCGTCGAGACTGCGCACCCCCAGCCGCGCCAGAATATCGCGCACTTCCTCGGCAATGAAGGTCATCAGGTTGATAACTTTTTCCGGGCTACCGCCGAATTTCTGGCGCAGCGCCTCATCCTGCGTGCACACGCCGACCGGGCAAGTATTCGAATGGCATTGCCGCACCATGATGCACCCCATCGCAACCAGCGATAGCGTGCCGATGCCAAATTCCTCCGCCCCCAAAATCGCCGCGACCACAATGTCGCGACCGGTGCGCAGACCGCCATCGGTGCGCAATCGCACCCGGTGGCGCAGGCCATTGAGGGTCAGCACCTGATTGACCTCCGACAGACCCATTTCCCACGGCGTCCCGGCATATTTGATGCTTGTTTGCGGCGAAGCACCGGTGCCGCCGACATTGCCGGAGACCAAAATGACATCGGCATGCGCCTTGGCCACCCCCGCCGCGACCGTGCCGATCCCCGCCGACGACACCAGCTTCACACACACCCGCGCGCGCGGGTTGATCTGTTTCAGGTCGTAAATGAGCTGCGCCAGATCCTC
>DHHS01000042.1:2645-11992 GCA_002403415.1 Sphingomonas sp. UBA4766
CCAGATCCTCGATCGAATAAATGTCGTGGTGCGGCGGCGGGGAGATAAGCGTGACGCCGGGTGTCGCGTGGCGCAGCTTGGCGATCAGGTCAGTGACCTTATAGCCCGGCAATTGCCCGCCCTCGCCAGGTTTTGCCCCTTGCGCGACCTTAATTTCGATTTCCTCGCACGCGTTCAGATATTCGGCCGTCACGCCAAAGCGGCCGCTGGCGACTTGTTTGATCGACGAATTGGCATTGTCGCCATTATCGTAAGGAGTGTAGCGACTGCGGTCCTCTCCGCCCTCGCCCGACACCGCCTTGGCGCCGATCCGGTTCATCGCAATCGCCAGCGTCTCATGCGCCTCCGGGCTCAACGCGCCCAGCGACATGCCCGGCGTCACAAACCGCTTGCGGATCTCGGTAATCGCCTCAACCTGATCTACGGCCACGCCTTCGTCGGGGAAATTGAACTGGAGCAGATCGCGCAGGTAAACCGGCGGCAAATCGGCCACTCCGCGCGAAAACTGCAGGTAGGTTGAATAGCTGTCGCGCGCGACCGCACTTTGCAGCAAATGCATCAGCGGCGCGGAGTAAGCGTGCGTCTCGCTCCCCAGTCTTTGCCGGTAATAGCCGCCAATCGGCAGCGTGGTGACCGGCGCGTCGAACGCCGCTTCATGCCGCATCCGCGCCGACAGATGGAGCGAGACATAGCCCTCACCCGAAATCTTGGCGGGCATGCCCGGAAACAGATCGTTGACCAGGCTGCGCGACAGCCCGACCGCTTCGAAATTATAGCCGCCGCGATAGCTGGAGATCACGGCAATCCCCATTTTCGACATGATCTTTAGCAGCCCATCCTCAATCGCGGTGCGATGGCGCGCGAGGCATTCGGCAATCGGCATGTCACCGAAAAGCCCGCGCGCGTGCCGGTCGGCCATCGCGGCTTCAGCGAGATAAGCGTTCACCGTCGTCGCGCCGACGCCGATCAGCACCGCGTAATAATGGGTGTCGAGACATTCGGCGGTGCGGATGTTGACGCTGGCATAGGCGCGCAGCCCCTTGCGCACCAGATGCGTGTGGACAGCGGCCGCGGCAAGCACGCCCGCAATCGCGATCCGCCCCGGCCCGACAGCTTCGTCGGTCAGGAACAGGTCGGTGCGCCCCTCGCGCACTGCCTGTTCAGCCTGGGCGCGAATGTGCTGAATCGCCGCGCGCAATGTCTCCGGCCCACCGCCAGCGGCAAAGGTGCAGTCGATTTCGGCCGCCTGTGGTCCAAAATAGGCGCGCAGCCGGTCCCAGTCAGCGCAAGTCAGCACGGGGGAATCAAGCACCAGCACCCGGCTTTGCGAGCCGGCCGGATCAAGGATGTTGGCCAGATTGCCGAACCGCGTCTTCAGCGTCATCACTCGGCGTTCGCGCAACGCATCGATCGGCGGATTGGTGACTTGCGCGAAATTCTGGCGGAAAAACTGGGCGATCGAACGCGGCCGGTCCGAAATCACCGCCAGCGGCGTGTCATCGCCCATCGAGCCGACCGCTTCCTTCCCCTCCACCACGAGCGGGGTGAGTATCAGTTCCATGTCCTCCAGCGTCTGACCCGCCGCAATCTGGCGCCGGATCAGCTCGGGTCGGTCGTAACGGCGGATGTCGTTGGCCACCTCCGGCAAGTCGTCGATTGTCAGATACTCGCCGATCATCGCGGCATAATCGGCCTCGCCCGCAATGCGGTCCTTGATCGCGCGGTCGCCAAACACCCCGCCTGTGTCCAGATCGACCGCGATCATCTGGCCCGGCCCCAGCCGCCCCTTGGCGATGATCGACGCCTCGGGCACCACTACCATCCCGCTTTCGCTGCCGACGATCAGCAGGCCGTCGCTCGTCCGGCTGTAGCGCAAGGGACGCAGCGCGTTGCGGTCAACGCCAGCGACCGCCCAGCGGCCATCGGTCATCGCGAGCGCGGCCGGGCCGTCCCACGGCTCCATCACGCTCGCCAGATATTGATACATGGCACGGTGATCGGCGGGCATATCGGCCTCGTCCTGCCACGCCTCTGGCACGAGCATCAGCTTGGCGGTCGGCGCGTCGCGGCCCGAGCGGCAAATCGCCTCGAACACCGCGTCTAGCGCGGCGGTATCGCTCGCGCCTGCGGGAATGACCGGCTTGATGTCTTCGCTATGCTCGCCAAAGGCTAGGCTCGCCATCTTGATTTCGTGGCTGAGCATCCAGTTCTTGTTACCACGGATCGTGTTGATCTCGCCATTATGCGCGAGGCACCGAAATGGCTGCGCTAGCCACCATTGCGGGAAAGTATTGGTCGAATAACGCTGATGAAAAATCGCGATGCGACTTTCAAAGCGCAGGTCGCGCAAATCGGGATAGAATGTCGACAGGCTCTGGGCGAGGAACAGTCCCTTGTAAATGATCGACCGGCACGACAGCGAGCAAATGTAAAAACCCTGAATCTGCGCCGCGATCACCCGCTTTTCGATCCGCCGACGGATGAGATAGAGGTTTTTCTCAAACTCGGCGATGCTCGCTTGATCGGGCATTGGTCCGGCGATCATGATCTGTTCGATTTCCGGCCGCGTCGCCTGCGCCTTTTGGCCGATCACCGACACATCGACGGGCACCTGACGCCAACCATAAATGGTATAGCCTTCCTCGATGATCGCCGCTTCAACGATGGTGCGGCACGCCTCCTGCGCCGACAAATCGGTGCGGGGCAGGAAAATCATCCCGACACCCAGCCGATTGGGCAGCGGGCGATGACCCGATAGCGCAATCGCATCGTCGAAAAACGCGACCGGCAAGTCGATGTGCAGACCCGCACCATCGCCGGTCATGCCATCGGCGTCCACGGCACCGCGGTGCCATACGGCTTTCAGCGCCTCGATCGCGGACTGGACAACGCGGCGGTTGGGCTTGCCGTCGGTCGCCGCGACGAGGCCAACCCCGCATGCGTCGGATTCCATGTCAGGGCGATACATCCCCTCTGCGGCGAGGCGGGGGCGTTGGTCGGTCGGGGTCATGTCGTGGACCGCTCGGTCGGGAAAAGGTCTTGCAGCGTCTTGCGCATCGCCTCGCGACCAACCTGCGCCCCGACGGCGGCGCCGATATTGAACAGTCGTCCCTGCAATTCCGGCAACAACTTCAGCGCTTTTTGCCCCGCCGGCGTGTCGTAGAAGCTGGTCAGCGCGTTCAGTTCATCGACCGAAAAGGCCTTGGCATATTCGATCGCCGTTGCGCGAATAAGCTCAGGGTAGCGCGCCCGAAAACCGGCGATCGCTGCTTCCCCAAATTTGGCCCGCGCAGTGTTGAGATTGGCAGGATCGGCCAGATAACTGCGCACGGTCCGGGGCACACGCACATTATCCTTTAGCGAATCAAATGCTTGAACGGACAGTACCGGGATCAGCCGGGCAAAACTCGCATCATATTGCGCCGTAAGGTCCAGCGCCTTGAGCAGCTTTTCCGCCGCTGCAATCCGTGCGGGATCGACCCGCACGCCCTGGTTCGCCGAGGCGGGCGGCTGAGAGGCGCTTGAGGGCGCCGAAGGGGGAGCAGGGCGAGGCGCAGGAGGCGGGGCGGGGGGCGGCGCGGTTTGGGCCAGCATCAAGGCAATGATGAACGAGATCATGCTGCCTTCCTCGCGCCAACATCCAGACTGTGCAAGTGGCGCGCTATCTGGGCCGCGACGTCACGCCCATCCCGCAACGCCCACACCACCAGCGATGCCCCGCGCACAATATCGCCGGCGGCAAACACGCCGGGTATGCTTGTCTGCATCGTGGCGGCATCAACCACCACAGTGCCCCAGCGGGTGACGCGCAAGTCAGGCGCGCCGAACAGCGCCGGCAAGGGTTCGGCATCAAAGCCGAGCGCCTTGATCACAAGGTCGGCGGGCATCTCCTCTGCTGCGCCGGGATCAGGCTCGGGCGCGCGCCTGCCGCTTGCGTCGGGCGCGCCAAGCCGCATCCGCGCCACCCGCACCGACTGCACCGGATCGCCCGCAAACCCTTCTGGCGCGGCGAGCCAGACAAACTCCACGCCTTCTTCCTCGGCATTGGCGACTTCGCGCTGGCTGCCGGGCATGTTGGCGCGGTCGCGGCGATAGAGGCATTTGACCGAGGCCGCGCCCTGGCGCACCGCTGTGCGCACACAATCCATCGCGGTGTCGCCACCGCCAATCACGACAACATGCTTGCCCGCCGCGTTCAGCACACCCGATGCGAATTCGGGCACCGTATCGCCAAAACACTGGCGGTTCGACGCGATCAGATAGTCGAGCGCATCGACCACCCCGGCTGCCTCGACCCCCGCTGCCTGAATCGCGCGCGGCTTATACACACCGGTGGCGATGAGCACCGCATCATGGCGATCGCGCAGGGTATCGAGCGTAGCATCACGACCAACCTCAAAATTCTGGTGGAACACAATGCCGCCCGCCGCCAACCGATCGATCCGGCGCATCACGACGGGCTTTTCCAGCTTAAAGCCCGGGATGCCGTAAGTCAGCAGCCCACCCGCCCGGTCGTGGCGATCGTAGATGTGGACAGCATGCCCCGCCCCGCGCAAATGCTCTGCCGCTGCCAGCCCGGCTGGTCCCGCACCGACGATCGCAACCGACTGCCCGGTCGGGGTGCCGGCGACCAGCGGCTCGACCCAGCCATTGTCCCACGCGGCGTCGGTAATGAACTTCTCCACCGCGCCAATGGTAACTGCACCGTGCCCGGCGGTCTCAATTACGCAATTCCCCTCACACAGCCGGTCCTGCGGACAGATGCGTCCGCAAATCTCGGGCATGGTCGAGGTGGCGTTCGACAGCTCATAAGCCTCGCGCAGGCGCCCCTCCGCCGTCAGCCGCAGCCAGTCGGGGATGTGATTGTGGAGCGGGCAGTGCACCGAGCAATAGGGCACGCCGCATTGCGAACAGCGCGCCGCCTGCGCCTCCCCCGCGGGATCGGCATAGCGATCAGCGATTTCGCGGAAATCAGCCGTGCGCAGCTCAGGGTCGCGCTTGGCCGGATAGGCCTGCGCTGTACCCACAAATTTCAGCATTGGTTCCTGCGCCATCGTTCCTGCGTTTCCTGAAGGGGCGCATCTTTATGCCACGCACCCAGTCGAGTCACGCATTAATCACTTAATAGGACAGATACGCTGTCCATTTTGTCGGGCAATTCAAGTCGAGAGCGTCAGCGCTTTGGGGCGATCACGATCATTATGACCGTATCGGCCCTATTTGACCAAGAGCCAGATCAGCGCCGCGCTACCAACGACGATACGATACCAAGCGAATGGCCCAAATCCGTGCTTGCCGACGATGCCGACAAACCAGCGCACCACCAACAGCGCCACGACAAACGCAACCGCAAAGCCCAGAGCAATCCCGCCCCACCCCACGCCGTTCGCCGCGGCCAGCGTGTCGCGGTGGCTCGCCAGCTCGACTACGCTTGCGCCCAGCATCGTCGGGATGGCCAGGAAAAAACTGAACTCGGCGGCCGTGCGCCGCTCCACACCCAGCGTCAACGCGCCCAAAATCGTCGCCCCCGACCGGCTGACCCCCGGAATCATCGCCAGACATTGCAGCACGCCAATGCCAAGCGCAGTGCGCGCCGGAATGTCGCCGATCCCACCGGGCTTGCCCGGCTTGACCACGCGCTCGATCACCAGAATCGCGACCCCGCCGATAATCAGCGCGACTGCGACCACTACCGGGTTAAGCAGCAACGCTTCAATCTGTTTTCGAAACGCAAGGCCAATCACAACGGCCGGGACAAAGGCAATCAGCAGATTGGTAATAAACCGCGCCGCACCTGCCTCGCGCCGAATCAGCCCCTGCATCACATCCCAGAACGTGCGCCAATAAAGCACGACCACGGCCAGAATCGCGCCAAGTTGAATAATGATGTCGAACAATTGCCACTTGGCATCGCTATAACCCAGTAACGCACCGGCAAGAATCAAATGCCCGGTCGATGATACGGGCAGGAACTCGGTAATCCCCTCGACAATGCCGAGCAGGATGATCGTCAAAATATCGCTCACGCTTCCCCCGAATCCTCAAAATAGCGGCACAAGCCGCCGGTGCCGTTCAGGCAGTCGCGGTAAAGCGGCCATTGCGGCGATATTGCACCAGCCATCCTGGCGCAATCGCATCCATGGGCGCCGGCACGATCCCGAACGCTGCCAGACCCGCCGCGTCAGGCGCGACAATATTATCGTTCTGCAACATTTTCCACTGATCGCGGGTAATCGGCGCGCCGGGCAAAAAGCCAAACGCCGCAATCATCGCCGACATCGCATCGGGCAGATCGACCACCACGGGCGACTGACCGCTTTGCGCGGCGATCCAATCGATCAGACCGCGCATCGTCACAATGTCCGGCCCGCCCAGCTCGAACGTCTGGCCACCAAATTGCCCAGGCTCGGCAAGTGCCGCCACGACCGCGCGGGCGACATCACCGACATAAACGGGCTGAAACCGCGCGCCGCCTCGGACCACCGGCACGACAGGCGCGGCCGCGATCATCGCGGCAAAGCGGTTCACAAACTGATCCTCGCGGCCAAACACGATCGACGGGCGCAAGATCGTCGCCAACGGAAAGGCCGCGCGCACCATGGCTTCACCCTCGCCCTTGCTGCGGCCATAGGCCGACGGTGAGTGCGGGTCGGCGCCAATCGCCGAAATTTGCACTAGCGCGCTGGCCCCGGCGCGCGCGACCGCCGTTGCGACATTGCCGGCGCCCACCGCCTGAAACGCGTGGAAATCGCCCCGCAAGATGCCGACAAGATTGACGACCGCGTCACTCCCCTGCACCGCCCGCGCGATGCTGTCGGGACGGCGGATGTCGGCGGCGACAAACTGCGTCTGACCCAGATTGCCGAGCGGTTTCAAGAACAAGGCAGCCTTGGGATCGCGCTGTGCCACGCGCACCCGCGCGCCCAGCGCCAGCAATTCCTGCGCGACATAGCGGCCAAGAAAACCGCCCCCGCCGATCAGCGTTACCAACTTGTCCTTCATCGTAAGTCCTCTGGCTCGATCCCGACGCGCGAGCCATGCCGCCCCGCTGCGTAAACGGCAAGGGCGAAGAGAAGCGATCGCGTGTTGACAACCACCTGCCCCCTCCCCTAGAGCGCGCCGCCTACCTGATGTGCAAGCATCCGTGCCCAGATGGCGGAATTGGTAGACGCACCAGCTTCAGGTGCTGGCGGTCGCAAGGCCGTGGAGGTTCGAGTCCTCTTCTGGGCACCAACAACTCATTTCCCGATGTAGCTAAATAACTCGCCAAAATGGCGAAAAACTGCTAGTTTTCAGCATATCTCGTCGCGGAGTGCGTCTCGATGTGTCTGGGCAGTTCACCGATTCTGTGTACCTTTCTGTGTCCATGTTCGCGACTGAGGTCGTCGCTATGTACACGCGCATCTGTTGAGGGGGCGCGGCCATGGCATTGAACGATGTAGCCATCCGGGCACTGAAACCTCAGATTCGGAGCTATATGGTCGCTGACGAGAAAGGCCTCTGCATCGAAGTCGCTGTGAGCGGGTCGAAGCTGTGGCGCTTTGCAACTGCTCCAACGCAGCCTCCAGCCGCTCCTCGACATAAGCCGCCGCCCATTTCATTTGTTCGTCTGGCATCGGCCGGCACCCAGCTGAAATCGTTGCAATTGGCGGTATTATTGACGGTATCGAAACCGGCGAAATAGGCGCCGTCGTGCTCACCGATCTGGCAGTCCGAAAAGTCATTGCGCGCGACAAGCCCTACAAGCTCTCCGATGGGGGCAGTCTGTATCTGCTGGCGACGAAGGCAGGACAGCGGTGTTGGCGGATGGACTACCGTTTCGGTGAAAAACGGACCACGGCGGCACTCGGGATATACTCGCCCGCTCCTGACGTGGGGATAGGATTACATATGCCTACCGCAGCGCCCGCTGATAGGCATTTAGTAGTGGCGCGATCTGGTGTTCCCAGCTCAACTCCTGCTCGACCCTCCGACGACCATATTGGCCCATCGTCGCACGACGGTCAGGATCTTCGAGCAGTGCCACAATCTTTTTCGCCATGTCGACCGGGTCATTTTCGGCCGCGTAAAGCGATGCTTCTTGGGCGCTAAATCTGCCCTCGGTCACATCGAACTGAACGATTGGCTTGCCGAGCGCCATATACTCCATAATCTTGTTCATCGTGGACAGATCGTTCATCGTGTTGACGCGATCAGGATTGACGCCGACGTCCGCGGTCGACAACACTTCGAACAGATCTTGGTCGGGCGCGCGGCCGGTAAAGGTCAGGTAATCGCCCAGCCCGCGATCGAGCACCATCTGCTTGAGCTTTTCGAGGCTGGGCCCGCCGCCGACAAGGCAGAACTGTACATCCTCGCGCCCCATCGTGCGCACGATGTGCTCAGCTGCGTCGATCAGCAGGTCGATCCCCTCCTGATCCCCCATCACACCTACATAGCCAACCATATACCGGCGGCCGTTACGCCATTTGTCGACTGGATCGACCCGCCGCAAACGGCGAAGGTCAGGGCCCGAGCGGACCACAAAAACATCTTCAGGCGCCATGCCGCCGCGCTCGATCGCAATCCGGCGATAGCTTTGGTTGGTCGCCATCGACACCCGCGCCGATTTGAACGTGAGCCATTCGAACAACACCATCAGCCGCCAGAAAAAACCACGCTTGCCAAATTTGGCCTCGTAGAGCTCGGGATTGATGTCGTGGTGATCGAAGATGTAGCGAACCCCGAACAACCTGAACTGCCAGGCGAGCAGGAAAATCAGATCGGGTGGATTGCAGCCCTGGATCACGTGAAAACCGCGGGTCAGGAAAATCTTCCATGCAAGCACGGTTTCCCAGAAAAGCGCCGCACCATATTCAAGCAGGAAGCCAAGCGCGCCGCTCGCATCGATGGGCAAGCTGTGCCGGTGAATGTGAATGCCGTCGATCAGCTCATATCGCTTCTCAAAACCCTTACCGGTCGGGCAGATCACCGACACCACGGCACCTGCCGCGTGCAATGTCTTGGCCTCTTGCCAGACGCGCCGATCGAACGGCAGCGGCAGGTTTTCGACGACGATCAGCACCTTGCGACCAGCAAGCGGCGCGCCTTCGACATGAAAGGTATCGCCGGCCGCAACCGGGGGTGCACTACTCACGGGCCCCGCCACGCGTCAGGCGATCTTGCTGACATCGATGACGGGAACGTCGCGAAGTGTCAGCGTCTTGATAAGCCGGTTGGTTGAGACGACAAGATCATAATCGGTCGACTCCGCCGTAGCCTTGTCGATCAACAGCCGATCGATCGTTGGCAGATAAGCATAAGCATAGCCCAGATTCTGGCCAACCAGCGCATCGGGCGAAAGGCCC
>DHHS01000069.1:0-10730 GCA_002403415.1 Sphingomonas sp. UBA4766
CGCGGTCGTCGCGGCGACTAGCGTGTCGATCTTCTTACGGTGATCAGCATAGTCTGCGCTCAGCCGGGCAAAGCTTGTGCGCATTGCCTCGGCATCCTGACGTTCGACTGCGGGGATGAACGACGTTTCGATTTCCGCAAAGAACCGTTTGGCCGATTCGCCCGATGATTCAAGCAGTGACGATTTCAGTGACGGCTCAAGATCGGACTTTTCCCAATAGGCATAACGGTCTTCAAACTGCTTGCGCAACTCGGACAGCCGCCCTTTGCGCTTTGCGACCGATCCGGGGTTGTTCACCAGCATCGTCGCTTCGAGATAGGGTTCGATCACATATTCGGGCGGGGGCAAAATGTCGGCGACCAGGTCGCTGGCCTGCTGGTTCTTGACCTGAATGGGACCGCCAAAGCGAATTTGCTCGATTTGCATCGAAGCAACAACACCTGCCACGGCCATGGCCGCCAAAATCACCCCACCACCGATAGTGCCGTTCCGATTAATGCTCATGTTCGCCCGTCCCGTGCGTTATGGATTGCATTGGGGCATAAATTGTAACAGTTAACGACCCCTTCCGATTTGCGAGGGTCAAGCGTCTCAATTCTTGCGATACCCGTGCTTAATCGTATCGCGGCGTGGCGCGGCGACCCTAATCCACTTTTAGCTGCGCTACAAAGCTGCGCCATAATAATGGCTTGGACCGCAAATCAGGCGTTTACCGGATTCGTTGATGATCGAGGGTGCCGGGCGTGATATGACCCATTTTGGGTAATTTTTTCTGCCAATCTTGCGCGTTTGGCCCCGAGCCGGGCCGTAAAACACGGTGTTTCACCGCGTATCGGGGGCGCTTCGCCGATTTTGTTGCCGCATGTAACCGCGCCACACGAGCTCGCGAATAGAAGGCAAGGACGCCGATCCAACGCCGTCTTCCCGATGATTTTCAGGAGCGTGATATGCGAATTCTTCTTGCAACCTCAACCGCCTTGCTGCTGGCCGCTTGCTCAGGCGCGACCGCATCGCCTGCCCCGTCGGGTGAGGGGGCGTCGGTCGCTGCGGCGCAACCTGCGGTTGCGAGCGTTGGCGATCCCGCGCACCCGGTGGTGGTCGAACTCTATCAGAGCCAAGGCTGCTCAAGCTGCCCGCCCGCCGACCGGGTGGTCAACAAGCTGGCGGACCGCGCCGACGTGATCCCGTTGTCGTTTGCGGTCACTTACTGGGACAATCTGGGCTGGAAGGACGTGTTCGGCAGCCCAGCCTACACCGCGCGCCAATGGGACTATGCGCATTTCGCTGGCCGCGCGCAGGTCGCAACGCCGCAAGTGATCGTCAATGGCCGTGACGCGGTGCTTGGCAGCCGCGAGGGTGAGCTGAACGCTGCGATTGCCCGCAATGTCGTGAAGACCGGCCCGACGATCACGGCTGCCGGTGGCAAGGTGACAGTGGGTTCGGGCAAGGCGACCAACGCGACCGTGTGGGTCGTGCGCTATGACCCGCGCACGATTGATGTCGCGATCCAGGCGGGCGAAAATGGTGGCCGTACCATCCCGCACCGCAACATCGTTAAACAACTGGTCAATGTCGGCCAATGGTCGGGCAAGGCCGCAAGTTTTGCGCTCCCGGCCGCGCCCGCTGGCCTGAAAACGGCGGTGTTGGTCCAGAATGGCAAGGGTGGCCCGATCCTTTCGGCAGCGAAAATCTGACGCTGCCTGCCGCCTACCTGCGCGCTCGCCCCCTTCGAGCGCGCAGGACCGTGGTGGTTGCGCGCGCTACCGCCCCTTTGGCTTGCGCGACGGTGCGCGGGTGGGGCGAACGGCACCGCGATGCGCGGGCGGCTGACCCGCCCGGCGCGGGCCAGTGGTCCCAGGGCCCTGCGGCGCGGGTGTAATTTCCCCGCCATCCTCTGACGCGGTGCGCTTGAGCGCGTCCTGAAACTTAGCCGCGACGCTTCGCGGGATTTGGAAGAACGTCTCGTTAGGCCCGATGCGGATCGCGCCGACTTCGCCTTTGGTAATGTGCCCACGACGGCACAACAGCGGCAGAATCCAGCGCGGATCGGCATTTTGGCGGCGGCCAATATCGATCTTGAACCAGAGTACATCGTCAAACCCGGCGCGCGGCGCCGGGGCTGCCCCCGAACCAACCCGACCAGCAGCCGGGACTGCGCCGCGCTCGATCAGCTCTTCGGGCTGGGGCATGGCGGCGCGGTGCGCGCGCACAAGCAGCGCGGCGATGTCCTCTGCACTGCGTTCGGCGAGCAGCTTCGCCCCAAGCGCGCGGTCCTCCTCGTCAATTTCGACCGGTGCGAGCAATGCCGCCAGCAGGCGTTCGCGGTCCTTCGCGCGGATGTCGTCGGCGGTCGGCGGATCAATCCATTCGGCGGCAATCTTCGCCCCGCCCAGCATCCGTTCGACCATCCGGCGGCGCTGATAAGGGACGATGAGCGCCGCTGTCCCCTTGCGTCCGGCGCGGCCGGTGCGGCCCGATCGGTGTTGCAATGCCTCGGCATCGCGGGGCAGCTCGACATGGATGACCAGCGTGAGATTGGGCAGATCGATGCCGCGCGCGGCCACATCGGTCGCCACGCACACCCGCGCGCGGCCATCGCGCAGCGCCTGAAGAGCTGCGTTGCGTTCGTTCTGGCTATGCTCACCTGATAGCGCGACTGCGGAAAAGCCCCGATCGATCAGGCTGGCGTGAAGGTGGCGGACATTGTCGCGGGTTGCGCAAAACAGGATCGCCGTCTCTGCTTCGTGCAGGCGCAGCATGTTGACGACGACATTTTCGGTATCCGACGGCGCGATGGTAACGCACTGATAGGCGATATCGCCATGGCCGCGATCCTCACCCACGGTCGAGATCCGCAGTGCATCGCGCTGATAGCGCTTGGCGAGCGCGACGATCGGCTTTGGCAACGTTGCCGAAAACAGCAGTGTGCGGCGCTCGTTCGGTGTCGCGTCGAGAATTTCCTCAAGGTCTTCGCGAAAGCCCATGTCGAGCATTTCGTCCGCTTCGTCGAGCACCGCGACGCGCAGCGCCGACAAGTCGAGCGCGCCGCGTTCCAGGTGATCGCGCAACCGTCCTGGCGTGCCGACGACGATATGCGCACCATGGGCCAGCGAGCGGCGTTCCTTGGCCGCGTCCATCCCGCCGACGCACGTGGCGATCCGCGCACCGGCCTTGGCATAAAGCCACATCAGTTCGCGGCTGACCTGCAGCGCCAGCTCGCGCGTCGGTGCAACGACCAGCGCCTGCGGGGCAATCCCGTGGGTCAGGCCGTGGTCGCCGATCAGTTCACCTGCCATCGCCAGCCCGAATGCGACCGTTTTGCCGGACCCGGTTTGCGCAGACACCAGCAAATCGCGCCCGGCGGCCTCTGCGGCGGCAACGGCGTCCTGCACCGGGGTAAGCGCTTCATAGCCGCGCGCGGCAAGCGCTTCGGCGAGCGTAGGAGGAAGGTCGGTCAGTGTCATCATCGTCCAGATTGGCAGGCCGCAAAGCAGCAGCGGTCGGTTCGGCCCTTGCGCCAAACGAGCAAGGCGCGGCCCATGCGCCCTTTGCGCGGCAGCGTCAAGGTTCGCCGTTCAATGCATGCCAGCCGGTGGTGGCCCAACGCGTGACTTCGACACGAATAATGCGAACCATCAGGGCGATTTGATTGCGGCCCCCTCAAAGGCAATGATGCTGATCGGCTGTTCGACTGGCTCGGTCAGCGGCCCTGGAAGATCGCCGGGCGACGCTCGACGAAGGAACGAATGCCCTCTGCGGCGTCGACGCTGGTCATCACCCGCTCGCGTACCGTCGCGACAGCGGCGATCGCGGCTTGCTCGCCATGTTCGATGAAGGTGCGTCCAGCCTCCTTGGTAACCTGAATGCCGAGCGGCGCATTGGCGGCGATAATCTGCGCAATTTCCATCGCGCGGTCGATCTGCATGCCCGTTGGCACCACTTCCTGGACAAGCCCGATACGATGCGCCTCCGCCGCACCGAATTCGTCGCACAGGAACAGATGATACATTGCGTTCCCCCAGCCCGCCCGTGTGACGTAGCGGAAATGCGCGCCACCGAGCGGCGCAATGCCCCGCTTCGCTTCCATCTGGCAAAAGCGGCTGTCGTCAGCGGCAATGACAATGTCGCCCGCTAGCGCAAGTTCGATCCCAATGGTGAAGCAGACGCCCTGCACGGCGGTGACGATCGGCTTTTTCGACTGGTTGAGCAGCCCGAACGGATCAATATTGCCCGCAGGGATCGGTTTGGCGGTCGCGCCGGGGCCAAAGAATTTCGGCATGTCGAGCCCGGCAGTGAAGTGGTCGCCGGCCGCGCAAAGCACTCCGACCCACAGCTCATCCTCGCGATCGAGCAAGGTCAGCGCGTCGCTGAGCTGCGCCATCATTTCGGGAATGAACGCGTTTTTCTTCGTCGGATTGTCGATCGTGATTTTGAGAATGTGATCGATCCGCTCGTGGGTCACGCGCGGTTGGGCATCGGATTCGGTCATGCCTGCTCTCCATTGGCGTCGATGCTTGCGGCACGAGGGAACCCGTGCCAATTTGGGGTCATCTGAATGATAACCAACATCCATCAGCATGATGATTGTCATGTTGATGGTCAAGCAACTTTTCCGGAGCGAGCAGTACAAATGGGCCATTCGCAGGCGCAAAAGGCCGACAATCGCGAACGCATCCTGGCACTGGCGGCGGCGCATATCCGTGCGCATGGGATCGATTCGCTCTCGGTTGCACCGTTGATGGATGCCGCCGGGCTGACCCATGGGGGCTTTTACGGCCATTTCGCCTCGCGCGATGCGTTGATCGCCGCCGCGATCGTGAGGGCGCTCGACGATGGTGCGGCGGGTGCTGCACACGCGAGTGGCGGAAACCTTGGCGAGATTGCACGCAGCTATCTCAGCCGACGCCACCGTGACTCACCCGCGACGGGTTGTGCGATCGCGGCTATTGGCAGCGAAACAGCGCGGGCAAGCGACGTCAGCCGCGCGGCCATGGCGGCGCAGATTGAGACGTTCATCGCCGGCGTGAGGCCGTTTGTTGCCGATGACGGCCAAGCCGCACTTGCCGTCAGCGCGATGGTCGGTGCATTGACGCTTGCGCGGATCTACCCCGATCGTGCGCGCGCGGATTCGTTGTTGAAGGCTGTGCGCACCGCGATTGCAGCGCTTGATACGCAAGGCTCTGGGGAACCAGGGACGACCGCGTGAAGGTGGGGAGCTTCTGTTGCTCGGTGCTCCCCGTACCGCCGGAACTGCTTCTGTTGCCCGGTGCAGCCCAACCGCGCTTTTGTCTGACTAACCTAGACCGTTAGGTCTTGAGTTAGGCCGCAATCGCGAGCGCCTCGTTATCGTTGGCACTTAGTTACGGGCCGTTGCGGTGGTCCCATTCCGAGCAAAAGACAGCGCCGTTCAACACACGTCGATCCTGGTTCGGCCCCGTCAAAGCCCCTTTGGTCGCCCAAGGGGTTGTGGTGGAGCCGCCGGGTACTGCCCCCGGGTCCGCTGCGCCTAGTTCACGCCATCGTTTATCGCCATAGTCGGGCGAACCCGACATCCCATCATATAGGCGATGCGCAATTAATGAAAAGACCGCCTTCCACTCGCCACAAAGTGGGTCCATAGGAAAATCCATCATGTTGACGCAGCGTTCCCGATATGCGCTTCGCGCAATGCTCTATCTGGCACAGGTCCCGACGGGGGGGCGGCCCACGTCGATGACCCGGATTGCCGAGGCCGCCAATGTCCCGCGCAAGTTTTTGGAGCTGATCCTGGCCGACCTGCGCGAGGCAGGCTTGCTCGACAGCCATCGGGGCAAGATGGGCGGTTATGTGCTCGCGCGGCCCAATCACCTGATTTCGCTGGGCGAAGTCATTCGGGTGATCGAGGGGCCGCTCGCGCTGGTCCCGTGTGTCAGCCGCACGGCCTATCGCCGCTGCGCCGATTGCGCGGACGAAGCCGATTGCGCGATCCGCCAGGCAATGGCGCGGGTGCGGGATGAAACCGCGCGGATCCTCGACGGCACCAGCCTTGCCGATGCCATTGCAGAGGATCTCGCAGCGGCCTGACACGCTTCAGCCTTGCTTGGTCAGTGCGTCGCGAATTTCGCGCAGCAAGGTGATGTCGGCGGCTTCGGGTGCCGGTTCTGCTGCTACCTCGGCGGGCTTGGCGGTCATGCGGTTGATCGAGCGCACCATCAAAAAGATGATGAAGGCGATGATGACGAAATTTACCGCCTGCGTCACAAACGCGCCCCAGCCGAGCAGGGGAACCCCCGCCGCCTTCAGCGCGGCATAATCGCTCGACCCGGCAAGCTTTTCGGGCACCGCGCCCATCACGATGAAATAGCTTGAAAAGTCCAGCCCGCCAAAAATCTTGCCAATCACGGGCATGATGATGTCATCGGTCAGCGAGGTAACGATCTTCCCGAACGCTGCACCAATAATCACCGCGACCGCCAGTTCCATGACATTGCCGCGCGCGATAAACTCCCTAAATTCCTTCAGCATGCTGTGCTCCCTTTGTCGCAGTCTGATTTGGCTTGGGGCCAAAGGCTGGCGCGGCTAGGGTCAATTGGCAAGCAGTGGTTGCGGATTTTGTGAGGGGCTTGGGAGGATATTTCGATGAACAATGGCATTCGTTTCGGGGCAATTGCGGCGGCCGTGCTGCTGTCGGGTTGCGGGCTGAACAGCATCCCAACCGCCGATGAGGAAGTGAAGGCGCGCTGGGCGGACGTCGAAAATTATTATCAACGCCGCGCCGACCTGATCCCTAATCTGGTCGCGACGGTGAAGGCATCCGGCGCGCAGGAAAAGGACATTCTGGTGCAGGTCACGCAGGCGCGTGCTGCGGCCAATACCATCCGCGTCACGTCGGAGGATTTGAGCGACCCGGCCAAGCTGGCACAGTTCGATCGCGCGCAAAGTTCGCTCGGCTTCTCGCTCCAAAAGTTGCAAGAGGCCTATCCTGACCTCAAGAGTCAGGCAAATTTCACCACCTTGCTCGGCCAGCTTGAGGGGACGGAAAACCGCATCACCATCGCCCGGCGTGATTACAACGCATCGGTGCAGAAATATAATACCACGATCCGCACCTTCCCGGCGGCGATCACGGCGAGCATCGTTTATGGGGCCAAGCCAAAGGCGCCGTTCGCCGCGACCACGCCGGGGGCAGAGGCCGCGCCAAAGGTTGACTTCGGCAATTGAGCCGCGTCCTATCCCTGTTCGCGGCGCTGCTGATCCTCATCGGTGGCGCCGCTGCTCCGGCACAGACTTTCCCGGAATTTACCGGGTTGGTCGTCGACGCGGCCAATGTCTTGCCGCCAGAGACCGAAGCCGAACTGACCGCCAAGCTCGAAGGCTTGCAAAAGGACACCGGGCGGCAATTGGTGGTCGCGACGATCCCCGATCTTCAGGGCTATCCGCTGGAGGATTATGGCTATCGGCTGGGCCGCGCCTGGGCTGTCGGGCTGAAGGATGTGAACAATGGCGCGATCCTGTTCATTGCGCCCAATGAGCCTAAGGGAAGGCGCGGCCCGCGAATCGAAGTCGGCTACGGCCTTGAGCCCTATCTGACCGATGCCTTTTCATCGCAGGTTGCGCGCGAGATTATGGTGCCGCGCCTGCGCGCGGGCGACGTGCCCGGCGCAATGACGGCGGGCACCGACGCGCTGATCGAACAGCTTCGCGCCAATCCCGATGAGGCAAAGGCCCGCACCGATGCGGCGATCAAGGAATTTGACCGCACCCACAAAAAGCGCCGGTCGGGCAATAGCGCGATCGGGATCGGGGCGGGCGTGATCTTCTGGCTGCTGGTGGTGGTGTTCATCGCGCTGGCCGCCGGGCGCAGGCGCTCCGGTCGGATTTACCGTGCCCGTGATCGCGACAGTGATTGGGGCAGCGTCGCGCTGTGGACCGCGCTCGAAATCGCGCAGGCAGCGGCGGAGAGCAACCGCCGTTCGGGATCGTCGGGCTGGGGTAGCGGTGGCGGTGGCTCCGGCTGGGGCGGCGGCGGGGGCGGCAGCGACGGGAGCTGGGGTGGCGGCGGCTTTACCGGCGGCGGTGGCGGGTCATTTGGGGGCGGCGGCGCCTCGGGAGATTGGTGATGCGGCTCAGCGCGGCAGAGCATAAGGCGGTGAGCGAAGCGGTCGCGGCGGCGGAAGCCGAGACCGATGGCGAAATCGTCACCATGATCGCGCCCGTGTCCGATGCTTACCGCGATGTGCCGCCGCAATATGGCTTGCTCGCGGCGTTGCTGGTGCCCGCGCTCGTCGCGATTGATCCCGCGTTCCTGCCCTTTACCAGCGATGGTTGGGCCGCGCCCGATGAGCGGCTGGTGCTGCTGGGCGTCATGGTTTTGCAGGTGATCGCGTTTCTGACCGTGCGCTATGCACTCGCGCGGCAATCGTGGCGGTTGTGGCTGACGCCCAAAGCGACCAAGCGGCGGCGGGTGCGCGCGCGCGCGATCGAGCTGTTTCGGGTGGCGGCTGAACAGCGCACCGCCAAGCGGGTCGGCGTGCTGCTGTATCTGTCGATGGGCGAGAGGATGGCGGAAATTGTCGCCGACGCCGCCATCCATCCCAAGGTGCCGCCCGAACGCTGGGGTGACGCGATGGCGGCGCTGATCAGCGAAGTCCATGACGGCCGCACCGGCGCGGGGATGGCGGCGGCGGTCAGCGCGATCGGGGCGATCATTGCCGAACATTTCCCCAAAACCGACGCCGATACTAACGAGCTTCCCGACCGGCTGATCGAGCTATGAGCGCGACCACCGTCTGGCAGGGTCGCTTCATGGCGATGAAGGTCGATGGCCGCTGGGAATATGCGGCGCGCGCCCGCGGGATTGGCGCGGCGGTTATACTGGCGATTGATGGCGATGCGGTGCTGCTGGTCGAGCAATACCGGGTGCCTGTGGGCGCGCGGTGTCTGGAACTGCCCGCCGGCCTGGTCGGCGATGAGGCGGCAGGCGAGGGGGCAGAGCGCGCCGCCGCGCGCGAGCTGGAGGAGGAAACCGGTTACCGCGCCGCGCGGATCGAAACAGTGGGCGTCTTCTATTCCTCCCCCGGCATGGTCAGCGAATCCTTTACGCTGGTGCGCGCGACCGAGCTGACGCGCGTGGGCGCGGGCGGCGGGGTGGCAGATGAGGACATCACTGTCCACCGCGTGGCCCTGAACGAGATAAGCGCGTTTGTCGCGGCCCGGCGCGCCGAAGGGGTGGCGATTGATGTGAAGCTACTCATGCTGTTGGGGCCGATGCTGCTGGACGGCCGTTGATGGCGGCGGTGCTTTGCGGAAAACCGGGGGTTTTTTCGTATTCTTGCGTCGGCGAACCGATGAAAACGGAGCGTTTGTGCCGCAGTCAATGAATGGCTTGTGGTGCTGCGCAGCGTAATGGTATAGTCGCGTTGCGCGTGAGCGCGCGTGATTATGCTAGAGGGACACAATGGACGCAGCGATCGACCCAACCGCACCGCAGGCGCCTCACCCCGATCCGGCGGTGCCGTCGGCACCGACGCCCGCCGCGACACCGTCAGCACGCTATATCTACAAACATTTGTTCACCACCCGGCTGTGGCATTGGATCAATGCGATCACAATTTTCATCATGATCGGCTCTGGCCTCGGCATTTTGAATGCGCATCCTCATCTTTATTGGGGGGTGCATGGCGCGCAGCCGGACACACCCTGGCTCGAATTGCCGCATTGGCCGAATTGGGTCACGATCCCCGCGAGCTATAATTTGTCCCTGTCGCGGCGCTGGCATTTGTTTTTTGCGCTGGTGCTCGCCTTCGGGCTGCTTGGCTTCATGATTTCCAGCCTGGTCAATCGTCATTTTCAAAAGCAGCTGACGATCCGTCCCGCCGAAGTAACGCCATCGCATCTATGGTTCGATATCAAGGAACATCTGGCGCTGCGCTTCCACGACCCCAAAAATCCAGCCGCGTTCAATGTGTTGCAGAAGATTGCCTATGCCGCGTTAATTTTTGTTCTGCTGCCGCTGGTGATCTTTTCGGGGCTGGGCATGTCGCCGGGCATCAATGCAAGCTGGCCGTGGATTCTGGAGCTGTTCGGCGGGCGCGCTTCGGCCCGGTCGATCCATTTTCTGGCGATGTGCGGGATCATCGGGTTCGTGGTTGTCCATCTGGCGCTGGTGATATTGGCGGGACCGATCCGCGAAGTCGGATCGATGATTACCGGTTACTGGAAAGTTCCTGAGGAGGATCATTAATGTCTGAGATCATCACACGGCGCGCCTTGCTTGCCGGGGCCGGGGCGGGGGCAGGATTGCTTCTGTCCGGTTGTGACCAGATTATTCATGACCCCAAGGTCTTGAAATATATCTACAAGGAAAATGAAGCGAATTATTATCTACAGCGCGGGCTGTCGAGCTATGCCTCGCTCGCACCCGAATATCGTCCCGATCAAATGTCGCCAGTATTTCGCGCCAATGGCTCGATCAATCCTGGAACGCCCGAATATAGTGCGTGGGTTGCGGACAAATTCGCGAGCTATCGGTTGAAAATCTACGGGATGGTCAACAAACCGCAAAGCTTGTCACTCGCGCAGATCAAATCAATGCCCGCGCGCACGCAAATTACCAAGCATGATTGCGTTGAGGGCTGGACTGCAGTGGGTCAATGGCACGGGCCGACGGTCGGTTCCTTATTGAAGCTTGCCGACCTTCAGTCAAAGGCGAAGTATATCGTCTTTCACTGCGCCGATCATTACCGCGGTGC
>DHHS01000069.1:11114-20062 GCA_002403415.1 Sphingomonas sp. UBA4766
TGGGGCATGAATGGTGCTCCCGTTACCGTGCCGCATGGCGCCCCCTTGCGGCTGCGCGCCGAACGGCATTTGGGCTATAAGCAGGCGAAATACATTATCGGCCTGGAAGCGGTGGAGAGTTTTGCCGGAATTCAGGGTGGCCATGGCGGCTATTGGCAGGACAATGTCGATTATGACTGGTTCGCCGGTATCTGAGCGCTGCGGTCTGATGGCTTGTAACTGATCGGTAGCTTTTCTCATGGCTTTGATTGACCTGTTTCTGGCGCGCGCAGTGAAGCGCGGCCGGTTGACCGTCCGGCATTTCGACGGCACCGAAAAGCGGTTCGGCACGCCGGAGGCGGGGTGGCCGAATGTCACGATCCGCTTTACCGACAAGGGGGCGGCAGGATCGATCATCCGCGATCCGGCGCTGGGTGCAGGCGAAGCGTATATGAACGGCCGCCTTGTTGTGGACGAGGGTGTGGTGCTCGACCTTGTCGCGCTGATGACGATGAATGATCTGTGGGAGAGCGGCACCAATACGCTGCAACCTTCCTTTGCCACCCGCGCGATCGAAGGCGTCACCCACCGGATCGGACGGATCAACATGGCGCGTGCGGCCAAGCGCAATGTCGCGCATCATTATGATCTGAGCGACCGGCTCTATGACCTGTTTCTGGACGCCGACCGGCAATATAGCTGCGCCTATTTCACCGATCCCGCGAATGATCTCGACCGCGCGCAAAGCGACAAGAAAGCGCATATCGCCGCAAAGCTCGCGCTGGAGCCGGGGATGCGCGTGCTCGACATTGGCTGTGGCTGGGGGGGGCTCGCGCTCTATCTTCATGCCAAGACCGGTGCTGAGGTGCTGGGCGTGACCTTGTCCGAAGAACAGATCAAGGTGGCACGGGCGCGGGCCGAGGCTGCGGGCGTCGCCGACAAGGTCAAGTTCGAGCTGATCGATTACCGCCACGTTACGCCTGAAAATTCGGGTGGGCACTTTGACCGCATCGTCTCGGTCGGGATGTTCGAACATGTCGGACCGCCCAATTACCGCACGTTTTTCCGGCAATGCTATGACCTGATGACGCCGCAGGGGGTGATGCTGCTCCACACTATCGGGCGCATGGGCCCGCCGGGCGTTACCGACAAATGGACGGTCAAATACATCTTCCCTGGTGGCTATAACCCTGCCCTTTCCGAAATCGTCGCGGCGAGCGAGGGGGTGCGCATGTTCCTGACCGATGTGGAGGTGTTGCGGCTGCACTATGCGCACACGCTCCAGCATTGGTATGACCGCACCGCCGCCGCGCGCGACGCGATTGTCGCGCTGTATGATGAGCGGTTTTTCCGGATGTGGGAATTTTATCTGGCCGGTGCGCTATGCGCGTTCAAACATGGCGGGCTGGTCAACTTCCAGCTCCAATATGCGCGCGACCGCCATGCGCTGCCGATCACCCGCGATTACATGGCCGCGCGCGAGGTGCAGTTGCGGGGTTAATCCCCCGCCGGGTCCACCATCGTGGTACGGATCACTGGATGCGCCTCCAGCGTGCGGTGGACCGGGCATTTGTCGGCAATCGCGCGCAGCCGACTGCGCTGTGCGTCGGTCAGGTCACCGCTCAGCGTGATCGCGCGCGACAGGATCTCGATCTTGGGCCGCCCCTCGCCTGGGGTCTGGCAATCCTCCGAATGGCAGCGATCATGCGACAACTCGACCGACACCCCGGTCAGCGGCATCGCCTCGCGGTCGGCGACCAGCTTGATGGTCATCGCGGTGCAGGTGCCCAGCGCCGAGAGCAGCAGATCATAGGGCGTCGGCCCAAGATCGCTGCCGCCAACCTTCAGCGGCTCGTCGGCGACGAAGCTGTGCGTCGCTGATTGCACCAGCGTGGTGAATTTCGCGTCGGTTGTCGTCACGCGCACGCGCCCTTCCGCCGGGGCATCGCTTGGCGCGGCGGGCGGCAGATAGGGCTCAACCCAGGCCGAAATCATTGCCGCAGCATAGGCAGCGGGCGCCGCTTGCGTGAGCAGATGGTCCGCGCCGTCGAGCGAGACAAAGCTTTTGGGATGTTTGGCCGCTCCAAAAATTTGTGCGGCATTCTCAATCCCGACGGTTGCATCGGTCGGGGCGTGCAGCACGAGCAGCGCGCGCTTCAACCGCGCGAGCCGCCCGGCCTGATCCTGTCCCTCCACCGCGTCGAGGAACGCGCTTGATACCTCGAACGGGCGACCGCCGATGGTCACTTCGGCCTGCCCCTCGGCCCGCACGCGTGCGACCTGATCACCGAGTTGGTGGAGCACGTGCGCGGGGTCATAGGGCGCGCCGATTGTCACGACCGCGCGGCATTCGGGAATGTCTCCCGCTGCTGCGATTACCGCCGCTCCGCCCAGCGAATGGCCGATTAGTACGGACGGTGCGCCGATTGTCTCGCGCAAATGGGCCGCAGCGGCCACGAGATCGCTGACATTGGCGGCGAAATGGCTGTCGGCAAACGCCCCTTCCGACTTGCCGAGCCCCGTAAAGTCAAAGGTCATTGTGGCAATGCCATGTTCGGCAAGCGCTATGCCGATGCGGCGCGCCCCGTGGCTCTGCGCGGTGCAGGTGAAGCAATGCGCGAACAGCGCGACACCGCGCATCGGCCCTGCTGGGAGTTCGAGCCGCCCGGCGAGCCGCGTGCCACTCGCATTGGTGAAAACAACATCGCGCCGCATCTGGTTTGCCTCTCTGCCAAGCTATAGACACGCTTAGCATTTCGGGCGGCGTTGGGGAGTAGGTTTATGGGTGATACCGCATTGATTACCGGCGCGTCAGCCGGGCTGGGCGCCCATTTTGCGCAGGCGCTGGCGGCGGAGGGTCATGACCTGATCCTGACCGCGCGGCGCGAGGACCGGCTGAACGCGCTCGCTGACCAGTTGCGCGCAGCGCATGGGGTGGCGGTTCAGGTCCATGCGGCCGATCTCGCCGCGCCGGGGGCGGTGGCCGGTCTGATGCGGGCGATTGAGCAGGCGGGGCAGGGGATCAACCTGCTCGTCAACAATGCCGGATTTGGCGCGCGCGGCGATTTTGCTGAGCTCGATGGCGCGGTGCAGGCGCGGATGATCGATCTGAACTGCCGCGCGGTGGTCGAGCTCGCGCACGCAGTGTTGCCGGGGATGCTGCAAATGCGGCGCGGGGGGATATTGAACATCGCCTCCACCGCTGCGTTTCAGGCCGGGCCGCAAATGGCGGTATACTACGCCAGCAAAGCCTTTGTCCTCAGCTTTTCCGAAGCGCTGCACGAGGAAGTGCGCGGGCGCGGCGTGCATGTCACCGCACTCTGTCCGGGCCCGGTTGAGACTGAATTCTTTGAAGCCAATGCGATGCCCGATGTCGCCTTCCGCCGATTTGCGAGCGGCCCGGCACCGGTGATTCGCGACGGACTGCGTGCGCTGCGAGCGAACCGCGCGGTCAAGGTGTCGGGTGCCGCCAATGCGACGCTGGCATTTCTGACCCGGTTTGCGCCCCGCATCGTTTCGCGCCGGGCTGCCGCTGCCATTCAGCGCAAGCGGGGCTGAACCGAGTTGACCGTTAATCTGCGAACAGCAGCACTGGCGTTTCAAGCAATTTCTTGAGCGCTTGCACAAAGCTCGCCGCGTCCCAGCCATCGACGACGCGGTGGTCGCAACTGATCGACAGGTTCATCAACTTTGCGCGGACAATGTCGTCGCCGACAAATATCGGTCGCTCGACAATCTTGTTAGGGCCAATGATCGCAACCTCGGGGCGGTTGATGACCGGCGTCGTCGCAATCCCGCCCAGCGGGCCGAGCGAGGTGACGGTGAGCGTCGACCCGCTCATTTCGGCCGATGTCGCCTTGCCGGTGCGTGCGGCCTCGGCCAGACGGGCGATTTCGGTGGCGAGTTGCCAGACATTCTTGTCCTGCGCGTCGCGGATCACCGGCACCATCAGCCCGGCATCAGTCTGAGTCGCCATGCCCAGATGCACCGCGCCGTGCCGCGTCACCACGCCTGCCTCATCATCATAACGCGCATTAATCATCGGGAACTCGGGAATCGCGTGGCAAATCGCGACAATCATGAGCGGCAACATGGTCAGCTTTGGCCGCGCGCCACGATGGTCGTTCAGGTCAGCGCGCACCCGCTCCAGCTCGGTCACGTCGATTTCGTCGACATATGTGAAATGGGGAATCGCGCGCTTTGACGCGGCCATGTTTTCGGCGATGCGGCGGCGCATGCCGATGACTTTGATGGGCGCATCGGGGCGGGCGCGGCTGGCGTGCGGCGGATGGTATCCCTCGCCAGTGCCATAGCGCAGATAGGCGTCGAGATCGGCATGGCGCACCCGGTCACCATCGGTCTTCACCAGAGTAAGGTCGATGCCCAAGTCACGGGCGCGGGCGCGGACGGCGGGGGAAGCGAGGATCGGGGTGGCGGCGGGTGGCGATGGCGCAGGTGCCGGGTCTGTCAAGATGGGGGCGGGTTCGGGTCGAGCAGCGGGCTCCACAGCGGCAACAGGAACGGGGGCAGGAGCCGGTTCCGACTGGGCAGCGACAGGCGACGCCGTCTCCACCGGCTCAGTCACATCGCTCTCGGTTTCAATCACCACCAGCATTGCACCGATCGCAATCTGATCGCCCACCTCACCCGCCAGCTCTACCACTGTGCCCGACACTGGCGATTCCATTTCCACTGTTGCCTTGTCAGTCATCATGTCGGCGATCTGCTGATCCTCCGCTACGCGGTCGCCGACCGCGACGTGCCAGGCGACGATTTCGGCCTCCGAAATGCCTTCGCCAATATCGGGGAGTTTGAAGGTGAAGCGGGCCATTATGCGTCCTTCATGATTTTTTTGAGCGCTTCGCCGATGCGCACCGGCCCCGGAAAATACGCCCATTCCAGGCTGTGCGGATAGGGCGTGTCAAAGCCCGTCACCCGCTCGATCGGCGCTTCGAGGTGGTAAAAGCACCGCTCCTGCACCAGCGCCGACAGTTCCGCGCCAAAGCCACTGGTGCGGGTCGCTTCATGCACGATCAGGCAGCGCCCGGTCTTTTTCACCGATGCCTCGATCGTCTCGATGTCGAGCGGGACCAGCGTGCGCAGGTCGATGATCTCCGCATCGACGCCGGCTTCTGCCGCCACCGCCTCGCACACATGCACCATCGTGCCATAAGCGAGGATGGTGAGCGCGTCGCCGCTGCGCGCGATCCGCGCCTTGCCCAGTTCGATCCGGTAATAACCCGTCGGCACTTCGCCCGCCGGGTGCTGCGACCAGTTTTGCGCCGGGCGGTCCCAATAGCCGTTGAAGGGGCCATTATAGAGCCGCTTGGGTTCAAAAAACAGAACCGGATCATTGTCTTCGATCGCCGCGATCAACAGCCCCTTGGCGTCATAGGGAGTCGCCGGGATCACCGTTTTCACGCCACAGATGTGCGTGAAAATCCCCTCCGGACTCTGGCTATGCGTCTGACCGCCGAAAATGCCGCCGCCAAAGGGTGAGCGCACGGTGATCGGCGCGGTAAATTCCCCCGCCGAGCGATAGCGCAGTCGGGCGGCCTCCGACACCAATTGGTCGAGGGCTGGATAGATGTAATCGGCGAACTGGATTTCGGGGACGGGGCGCAGCCCATAAGCACCCATGCCGATGGCGACACCAATGATCCCGCATTCGGTGATCGGCGTGTCGAACGCGCGCGTCTTGCCGTATTTTGCCTGCAATCCGGCGGTCGCGCGAAACACGCCGCCGAAATAGCCGACATCCTCCCCCATCACGATGACGTTTGGGTCGCGCGCCATCATCACGTCCATGGCGTTGTTGATCGCCTGGATCATGTTCATGCGGGTGGTGTCGCCCACGGCCTGCTCTGGTGCGGTCGTGCTCATTTGTGCGCCCATGGCCGGCCGCTGGCGGTTTCTTCGGCGATCATCTGGGCCTGTTGCTCCTTCAGGTGCCAGGGCATTTCCTCAAACACCCCCTCGAACATCGTCTCGAACGGCTGATGAAGGCCGTGGCCGAGAATGCCGTTTTTCTCCGCTTCCTTTTGCGCTGCCTTGACCATTTCGGCGAGTTCAAGGTCCTGCGCCGCGTGGCGCTCCGAATCCCATTCGCCAAGCGTAATCAGGTGATCCCGCAGCCGCTTGATCGGGTCCCCGAGCGGCCAGGCATTGGGCTCGCCCGCTGAGCGATAGGCGCTGGGGTCATCAGAGGTTGAATGCCCCTCCGCCCGATACGTGAAATGTTCGATCAGCGTGGGGCCAGCATTGGTGCGCGCCCGCTCCGCCGCCCAAGCGGTTGCGGCATAGACCGCCAGTGCGTCATTCCCGTCGACCCGCAGCCCCGCAATGCCATAGCCCAGCGCGCGCGCGGCAAAGGTCGTCGCCTCCGCGCCCGCAAAGCCCGAAAAGCTCGAGATCGCCCACTGATTATTGACGACGTTCAGGATGACGGGCGCCCGATAGACGCTCGCGAACGTGCAGGCGGAGTGGAAATCGCCCTCCGCCGTTGACCCTTCACCGCACCATGTTGCGGCGATGCGCGTGTCACCGCGCGCGGCACTTGCCATCGCCCAGCCAACTGCTTGCGGATATTGCGTTGCCAGATTGCCGGAGATCGAGAAAAAGCTGGTCTCCTTGGACGAATACATGATCGGCAATTGCTTGCCCTGCAGCTTGTCGCCCTTGTTCGAATAAATCTGGTTCATCATCTCGACGAGCGGATAATCGCGTGCGATCAGCAAACCCTGCTGGCGATAGCTGGGGAAGCACATGTCGTCGCGGTCGAGCGCATAGGCGGCGGCAACCGCCACCGCCTCTTCCCCCGTCGATTTCATGTAAAAGCTGGTCTTGCCTTGGCGCTGGGCGCGGAACATGCGTTCGTCAAAGGCGCGGACCAGCGCCATGCTGCGCAACATTCGCCGCAGCATTTCCGGGGACAGGCGCGGATTCCACGGGCCAACCGCCTGCCCTGCCTCGTCGAGCACGCGCACCAACGTATAGGCGAGTTCGGGGAAGCTTGCCGGGGCGGCATCTGTTTCGGGGCGGGCAGCGGCGCCCGCGGGCGGGATCGTCACATCGGCGAAATCGACCGCATCGCCGGGTCGAAAGCGCGGTTCGGGAACGTGCAAACTAAGCGGCGGCAGATTCGCGCGCAAATGATCGCCGACCATCATCTCTCCCACAGGTGAGTCGCGCAAGGAGCGGCGATCACCCTATGGCTTTGCGCGGATTGTTATAAAATTTCAACGGCAATCTTGTGCCGTCAACGACCGCCAAAGGCTGCCAGCGCCGCGCGCGCAATCGGCTCGCCCCATTCCTGCACGAAATGGCCGCCGCCCGCGACGATCATCGCCTCGGGACAGCCACGGATATAGGAGCGCAGCACCGCCATTTGCGGCGGGCCAAGGATCGGGTCGGCATCGCCCACGGCCATGAAGCTTTGCCCGCTCCATTGTGTCGACCACCAATCGCGCGCGGCCCGGCCCAACGCCGCCCCGGGCATGTCGGGTTCAATCGGGGCAAGGGCGGGGAAAATCTGAGCACCCGCTTTGTAGCGCGCATCGGGATAGGGCGCGTCATAGGCGGCGATTTCCGCGGGCGTCAGGTGCGGCGTGCCGGTCGCGATCAACGCGCCGACCGGCAGATCGGGGGTGTTCGCCGCAAAGTTGCGCCACATCATGAACGCGTCGCCCGCTGGCGCGCCGGTGGCAATCGCGGTGTTCATGACAATCAGCCGGTCGAGTCGCGCGGCAAATCCGGCATCGACCGGCAGCGTCAGGCCAAGCACACCGCCCCAATCCTGCACAACCAGCGTAATGTGGCGAAGGTCGAGCCGTTCGACCAGTGCGAGCAGGTAATTGCGGTGAAAGTCAAAGCTGTAATCGGCTTGGCGCACCGGCTTGTCCGACCGGCCAAAGCCATAGAAATCGGGCGCGACCACCCGTGCGCCGCTTTCCAGGAACACCGGGATCATCCGGCGATAGAGATAGCTCCAGCTCGGTTCGCCGTGAAGGCACAGGAACACGCGGTCGGCGTCTGCTGGACCCTCGTCGATCCGGGCCGCGCGCAGCCCCTCATAGCCGGTCAAATCGTCGATATAGTGCGGCTCCCATGGGCAGCCGGGCAGGTCGGCGAAACGGTCATCGGGGGTGCGCAAGGCTTCGATCATCGGACAACTCCGGCTTGATTATGGCATGCCATATGCCATAATATGTTATGCGCGGCAACTGGGCTTGAGTGCGTTAGGCCGTCGTGACCGTCTGTTCGATGACGCCGAAAATCGGGTGATGCTTGTCGTCCTCGGCCCAAATGCGCACGGTGTCGCCCGCCTTCAGAAACGGGGTAACGGGCGCGCCGCCGCGGATCGTCTCGATCGTGCGCACTTCGGCCAGGCAGCTATAGCCGACCCCGCCCTCGGCAATCGGCTTGCCCGGCCCGCCGTCTGCATCGCGGTTGCTGACAGTGCCCGACCCGATGATGGTGCCCGGGCCCAGCGCGCGCGTTTTGGCGGCGTGCGCGATCAGCGTGCCGAAGTCGAAGGTCATGTCGACGCCAGCATGCGCCCGGCCAAAGGCTTGGCCGTTCAGGTCAACCATCAGCCGCCGGTGCAGCCTGCCGTCGGTCCACCAGTCCCCAAGCGCATCGGGGGTGACGAAAACGGGGGAAAAGGCGCTGGCGGGCTTTGACTGGAAAAAGCCAAACCCCTTGGCGAGTTCGCCGGGGATCAGATTGCGCAACGACACATCGTTGGTCAGCCCGACCAATCGGATCGCGGCCAGCGCTTCGGCGCGGCTCGCCCCCATCGGCACGTCCCCGGTGACGACCACGACCTCGGCCTCCAGATCGCAGCCCCAGGCTTCATCCGCCAGCGGAATCGGGTCGCGCGGACCCAAAAAGCCGTCTGACCCGCCCTGATACATTAGCGGGTCGTGCCAGAAGGTTTCGGGCATCTCCGCGCCGCGCGCCTGCCGCAC
>DHHS01000069.1:20359-28120 GCA_002403415.1 Sphingomonas sp. UBA4766
CGCCGCGCGCCTGCCGCACCAGCGCGACATGGTTCACATAGGCCGAGCCATCGGCCCATTGATATGCACGCGGCAGCGGTGCGGCGGCGCCATGTTCGTGAAAGCGCCGCATCGGGATCATCTCATGCTGCAAATCGGTGTGGAGATTGCGCAGTGCAGGCTCGATCCGGTCCCAGTCATCGAGTGCGGCCTGCAGCGTCGGGGCGATATGCGCGGCGTCGGCGCACCACGCCAAATCGTTGGACACGACCACGAGCTTTCCGTCACGCCCGTGCTTCAGGCTGGCCAATTTCATGCGCGCTCTCCCAAAATTGTAATGACCTTATCCGCTTGCCTTTGGCGAAGTCGAGCGGCGTTTCGCGAATGGCTTGACCGGACCGGTTTCGGCACGCAACGTGCCGCGCAACCGCATCATGAGAGGATGACCATGCTCGACACGCTTCCCGGCCGTTTTGCCTATAACGAGGATCATGAGGCGTTCCGCCAGACAGTGCGCAGCTTCCTTCAGAAAGAAGGCGTCCCCAATGTTGGCCAATGGGAGGCCGACCGGCTGGTCCCCAAGGCTTTTTGGCGCAAGGCGGGCGAAATCGGGATGCTGTGCCCGACCGTGCCAGAGGCTTATGGCGGCCTTGGCCTGGATTTTGGCTATAACGCGATTGTTGATGAGGAAATGAGCTATCTGGGGGTGCCTGCCGGGTTTTCGCTGCAGTCGGACATCGTGTGCGATTATCTGGTCGCTTATGGCAGCGAAGAGCAAAAGGCGCAGTGGCTCCCCCGGCTGGTATCGGGCGAAACGATCACCGCGATTGCGATGACCGAACCAGGCACCGGGAGCGACCTGCAGGCGATCCGGACCAGTGCGGTCAAGGATGGCAATCATTACGTCCTCAACGGCTCAAAAACCTATATCACCAACGGTCAGAATGCCGATCTGATCCTTGTCGTCGCCAAGACCGATCCCGACGCGAAGCCCGCGTATAAGGGCATGTCGATCATCCTGGTCGAGGCCGAGCGCGAAGGGTTCAAGCGCGGGCGCAAGCTCGACAAAATCGGGCAGGATGCGGCCGACACTAGCGAGTTGTTTTTCGAAGACGTGCGCGTGCCAATGACAAATTGCCTTGGCGAGGAGGGCAAGGGCTTTATCTATCTGATGAGCCAATTGCCGCAGGAACGCCTGTCAATCGCGGTGGGCACGCAGGCGAGCGCGCAAAAGGCGTTTGACGAAACGGTCGAGTTCACCAAGACGCGCAAGGCCTTTGCGGGGATGGTGTTTGATTTTCAAAACACGCGCTTTGTGCTGGCAGACCTCAAGGCGAAATTGCAGGTCGGCTGGGCGCATCTCGACTGGGCGATCAAGCGGCATCTGGCCAAGGAACTCACCCCGACCGAGGGCGCCGCCGCCAAGCTGTGGCACACCGAGCTGCAATGGGAAGTAATGGACAAATGCCTCCAGCTTCATGGCGGCGCGGGCTATATGAACGAGTATCCGATTGCGCGGATGTGGCGCGCGGCCCGTGTCAGCCGCATCTATGGCGGCACCAACGAAATCATGAAGGAACTGATCGGGCGTTCGCTTTAGCCATTCGCAGCGGGGCGGGCAGGCGGCGCTCAGCGACCGTGGAGGAGGAACCGTCGGTAGAGCGGTTGCAGCGGTCGCGCGTTGAAGGGGAAGATCGCCTGAAATCGGGCGATCTGCGCAGCGGACGCAGCGATTGGCTGGCCCAATACGATCCAGTCGACCTTTTCCGCGCAAGGGGGTGTCGTCAGCGATCCTTCGTAGCGATAAAAATCGCGTGCCTTGGGCAGCAACCGGTTGAGGTCGATCGCGGCCCCGGCGCGGGCGTCGCCGCGCATCGGCGGGACGGTGTCGAGCAGCGACTGTAACACCGGATTGGCCGCGCCCTCCGCCACAAAGACTCCGACGACGCCGATTGTTCCTTCGGGGAGCGTGTGCACGAAATGGAGTTCCAGCGGGAAGCGCCGCCCGGCGAGCAGATGCTCGCTGGGGTGATGGATGTGGAATTGGGACAGGGCATAACGCCGACCTCCCACAGCGATGCTGCTGCCCGATGCCGCCTCGAATTCGACGGTATGGCCATTATTGATTGCCCTGAGCGGCTGCGGTTTCCAGTCGAACACGATCGTGCCGAGACCCGCCTCAATCGCGTCGGCAAGATCGACCGGGCTTTCCTGATTGCCATTGTTGCAGATCGCATAGCTCTTGCTCAGTTCAGACCAGTGATCGGGCCCGGTCGGACCGACATAGCCCCATTCGGTGCGGGTAGCTTCGCCCGCGACTGTCGATGGTGGCGTTTGAGCAGCGGGTGCGGACTGAATTTGGGCGGGCGCAGCGCCCAGCGTGAGCAAGGCCGGCATGACCGCGGTGACCGTAAACGCAGAAAAGTTAGACATTGTTCGATCCTCCATTGGTGATCGACGGCGCCGCTTGCTCTCGGCTGCCCGGAATGGAACGCTAGACCGAGGCCGATGCGCCAGGCAAGGGGCGAGCAAGTAACGCACAGCACCGGTTCCTGCATAATGCGATCATGGACGATTGACAGGTGCGAACACAGCCATGATGCTGCTCGCCGTCGACAGGCCATGACAAGGGAAGCGATTGATGGGGGAAGGTTTTCGGCGCGTGCGCAGCGGGGCCGCGGTTGTGACGGCTTGTGCGATGCTGGGTGCATGTGCGACTGATGGCGTGGCCAGACCCAGGGCGGACGGGGCGCCCGCCAAGGCGGCAGCGACCACGCCGGGCAAGGCGTATAGCCGCGATCCCTTTCCCTCGACCTATCGCCCCTATGCCGGCGTGCCGACGCTCATCACCAATGTGACCATTTATGATGGCGAGGGTGGCAAGATCGAGCGCGGCCAGATTTTGCTCGCCGATGGCAAGATTGTCGCGCTCGGGCAAACGGTCGACGCGCCCGCCGGTGCAGTCGTGATCGACGGCGCAAAGAAATATGTCACCCCCGGCATCATCGACGTCCACAGCCATTTGGGCAATTATCCCTCGCCCGGGGTGCAGGCGAATTCGGATGGCAATGAAGCAACGTCGCCGGTCACCGCCGATGTCTGGGCCGAACATAGCGTGTGGCCGCAAGATCCGGGGTTCAGCCGGGCACTCGCCAATGGCGGCGTCACGACGCTCCAGATTTTGCCCGGCTCGGCCAATCTGTTTGGCGGGCGATCGGTGGTGCTCAAAAACGTCTATGCGCGCACGGCACAGGGGATGAAGTTTCCCGGCGCGCCCTATGGCCTGAAAATGGCGTGCGGGGAGAACCCCAAGCGCGTCTATGGTGCCAAGGGGCGGCAACCCTCCACCCGGATGGGCAATGTCGCGGTCAATCGCCAGACTTGGGCGCGTGCGGCCGAATATAAGCGCCGCTGGGACAAATATGAAAAAGAAGGCGGCGAGCCGCCGACCCGCGACATCGGCATGGATACGCTGCGCGGGGTGTTGGCGGGCGAAATTCTGGTTCAAAACCATTGCTACCGCGCCGATGAAATGGCGATCGTCATGGATATGGCGAAGGAATTTGGCTATAAAGTCACCGCATTCCACCACGCAGTCGAAGCCTATAAGATCGGCGACTTGTTAAAGGCCAATGGCACGTGCGCGGCGGTGTGGGCCGATTGGTGGGGGTTCAAGATGGAATCCTATGACGCGATCAGTGAGAACTTGGCACTGCTCGACAATGCCGGTGCCTGCGCGATGATCCATTCGGACGACGCCAATGGGATTCAGCGGCTCAATCAGGAAGTAGCAAAGGCGCTCGCCGCCGGGCGGCGGGCGGGAATGACGATTTCCGACGCGCAGGCGTGGCGCTGGCTGACGTATAACCCGGCGCAGGCGCTCGGCATCGCCGACAAGACCGGCAGCCTGAAGCCAGGCAAGATGGCCGATGTGGTGCTATGGAACAACGACCCGTTCAGCGTCTATTCGCGGCCTGAAAAAGTGTGGGTCGATGGCGCCCTGTTATATGATGCCAATAACCCCAAATTGCGGCCGGTGTCCGATTTCGAACTTGGCCAGCCCGGATCGGGAGATGTGAAGTGAAGCGCCTCCTCCTCTTGACTGCTGCCTTCCTCGCCAGCCCTGCAGCGGCCCAATCGGTGGCGATCACCCATGCGCGGGTGGTGATCGGGGATGGTTCGGCCCCGATTGAGGATGCAACGGTCGTGATCCGGGGCGGCCGCGTGGTCGCTGCGGGCAAGGGCGTCGCTGTCCCCGCCGATGTGCCGGTGGTCGATGCGGGCGGGCGGTTTGTCACCCCCGGCATTGTTGCGGGCTTCACGCGGATGGGGCTGGTCGAGGTCGATGGCGTCGACGAGGCCAATGACGAAGCGGCGGGCAATTCGCCCTTCCACGCCTCGATCGACATCGCGCTGGCGATCAACCCGGCGACCAGCGCCATCGCGCTGAACCGAGCAGAGGGGGTCACCCGCGCCGTCGTGGCGCCGGGCACGCGCGGGTCGATCTTTGCCGGGCAAGGCGCGATCATCGATCTGGGCAGTGATCCCGATTCGGTCACGGTGCCGCGCGCCTTCCAGTTCATGGAATGGGGCGAAAGCGGTGCGCGCGCGGCCGGGGGCAGCCGTCCCGCCGCGATCACCGCGTTTCGCGATGCGCTGAAGGCAGCACAAGCCTATGCCCGCACGCCGGGGGCTTATCTGGATCAGGGGCGCGATGTTCTCGTCAACCGTGCGGATGCGGTCGCCCTGGGCGCAGTCGTGACGGGCAAGGTCCCGCTGCTCATTCATGTCGAACGGGCGTCCGACATGCGCGCGCTCATCGCGCTGCGGGGCGAATTCCCGGCGCTGCGCCTGGTGTTTGTCGGCGCGTCGGAGGGGTGGCTGGTCGCGCGCGAGCTGGCCGCCGCCAAGATTCCGGTGATCGCGTCGGCGCTGAACGATCTGCCAGAGGCGTTCGAATCAATCGCTGCCACCCAGTCCAATGTCGGGCGGATGAAGTCCGCTGGTGTTGTGGTCGGCATTGGCACGATCGGCGACAATGAAGCGCGCCAGGCCCGGTTGGAAAAGCAATATGCGGGGAATCTGGTGGCGCTGCACCATGTGCCGGGCGCAAGCGGGTTGAGCTGGGATCAGGCCTTTGCCGCGATCACCGGCGACGCAGCTGAAGCCGTTGGCATGGGCGGCGACATCGGCACGCTGCGGCCCGGACGGCGCGGCGATGTCGTGATCTGGGACGGCGATCCGCTCGAACTCGGCACGGCGGTGGTCAGCGTCTATGTTGACGGGGTGAAGCAATCGCTCGCCACCCGCCAAAGCGAGCTGCTGAAACGCTATCGCCAGCCGGGGGAGGCTGCGCTACCAAAAGCGTATGAACGCTGATGTCGGGGTTAGTCGGCCCCGCAGCGGTCGTGGAGTGAGGCGTATGAGGGGTTTGCGGGGTCGGCTGGCCGCGGCGGGCGCGTTGCTCGCGCTGTCGGCATGTACGGGCGGTGGCAGCACAACGGCCGCATCGGGCAATGCAGGCGCGACGGCGGCGGCACCTGCTACCAGCACCACAACGGCGGCGGCCACCACCGGTCCCTGCACGCTACGCGCGCGGCAGGACTGGGCGCTGGCGCAGCTTCGCGACTGGTATCTGTTCCCCGAAACATTGCCCACCAATGTCGACCCAGCCGCCTTTACCACGGTTCAGGCCTATATCGACGCGTTGACCGCGACCGCGCGCGCGCAGGGGCGTGATCGCAATTTCACGTTCATTACCTCAATCGCGGGTGAAAACGCCTTTTTCAACTCCGGATCGAGCGCGGGCTTTGGCGTTCGGCTGGCGTTCGACGCGCAGCAACGGCTGTTCATTGCCGAAGCGTTTGAGGGCGCGCCTGCGCTGGCTGCGGGCATTGACCGGGGAGCCGAAATAATTGCTATCGGCACGACGACCGCCAATCTCGCGACGGTCGCTTCGCTGCTTGCAAGCGGCGGCAGCGGGGCGGTCAACGAGGCGCTGGGGCCAAGCACGGCGGGCACGACGCGGGTACTGCGGATCGCCGATGCTGCGGGCACGCGCAACATTTCGGTGACCAAGGCCGATTTCGCGCTTACCCCGGTGTCGTCGCGCTATGGCGCGCGGATCATCACCGATGGCGGGCAGCGCGTTGGTTATATTAACCTGCGCACCTTCATTTCGACCGCCGACCCCGCATTGCGCTCTGCCTTTGCCGATTTTCGTGCGCAGGGGATTACGCGGGTGATTTTCGACCTGCGCTACAATGGCGGCGGGCTGGTCTCGACGGCGGAACTGATTGGCGATCTGCTGGGCGGCGCACGCACCACGTCGCAGGTGTTCAGCTTCACGACGTTCCGGCCGGAACGATCGTCGAACAACAGCACGCGCAACTTTTCGCCGCAGCCGCAGTCGATTTCGCCGATGCAAATCGCGTTTATCGGCACCAGCGGCACGGCTTCGGCGAGCGAGCTCGTCATCAACGCCATGATCCCCTATCTGCGCGCCAATGCCGCGCTCATCGGCAGCAATACCGACGGCAAGCCGGTGGGGCAGATTGCGCTCGATATGGCCGCGTGTGACGACCGTTTGCGGGTGGTCGCGTTTGCGACGCTGAATGCCGATCGGCGCGGGGATTATTTCAACGGGCTGGCCAGCGTGGTGGAGGCAAGCTGTCGTGCGCCCGATGACTTGACCCGCCCGTTGGGCGATCCGGCGGAGGGATCGGTGCGGGCAGCGCTCGATTTCCTGGCGGGCCGTGCGTGTGCGCCGATTACGGCGACGGCGACTGCGGGGACCGGGCCAGCGCCGCAATCAACGCCCGTCCGCCTCGATGCGCCCAATGAGTTGCTGATCGCCGACGATCCCGACGCCATGCAACGGCAAGTGCCGGGTGCGTTTTGACCGGCGGCTGACGCGCGCGGCAGCCCGACTTGACTTTTTGCGACGCACAATGTAACGATCCGCTATCGGAGCATTATGCAGCGTGATCGGGCTTGACAGCCCCGGCTCTGCTCCGGTTGCTGAAACGTTCAGGCTTCCCAAATCACGCGGGGGGTTATCACCCCGCCGCCGCGCCCGGATGCCAATCCGGACTCGCTGGCATTATCGAAAGTGTTTTTTCATGTCGTTCGAAAATCTTGGCCTTGCCGAGCCGCTGATGCGCGCGCTCGCCGCCAAAAACTACACCGATGCCACCCCGATCCAGCGTCAGGCAATCCCGCCGCTGCTCGACGGCAATGACCTGCTCGGGATTGCCCAAACGGGCACCGGTAAGACGGCGGCGTTCATGCTGCCCTCGATCCAGCGGTTGCGCGCCGCCAATGAACATGTCCGCCCGCGCGCGTGCCGGATGCTGGTGCTCGCGCCGACGCGCGAGCTGGCGAGCCAGATTGCCGCGAGTGCGCGCGAATATGGTCGCTTTACCAAGCTGACGGTGGCGACGGTATTCGGCGGCACCTCGGTGGGCAAGGATCGCCAGACGCTGGCGGGTGGGGTCGATATTCTGGTGGCGACGCCGGGGCGGTTGCTCGACCTGATCGAGCAGCGCGCGCTGACGCTGGGTGATATCGAGATTCTGGTGCTCGATGAAGCCGATCAGATGCTCGACCTCGGCTTTATCCACGCTTTGCGAAAGATTGTGAAGCTGGTGCCCCAGAGCCGCCAGACGCTGTTTTTCTCTGCCACCATGCCCAAGGCGATTCGCGAGCTGGCCGATCAGTTCCTGACCGATCCGGTGACGATTTCGGTGACGCCGGTTGCGACCACCGCCGAGCGCGTCGACC
>DHHS01000045.1:0-251 GCA_002403415.1 Sphingomonas sp. UBA4766
CGAGCGACTGGATGGTGGTGGAGGCCGATGAGAGCGATGGCAGCTTTCTGCGCCTCGACGGCACGATTGCGGTGGTGACCAACATCGATCCCGAACATCTCGACCATTATGGTTCGTTCGACGCGGTAAAGGATGCGTTTGTCGCGTTCATCGAAAATGTGCCCTTTTATGGTGCCGCGCTGCTTTGCCTCGATCATCCCGAAGTGCAGGCGATCCTGCCGCGCGTGCGCGACCGGCGGGGGGGGGCTTAT
>DHHS01000045.1:552-7719 GCA_002403415.1 Sphingomonas sp. UBA4766
GTGACTTATGGCTTTGCCGCACAAGCCGATGTGCGTGGGGTAGGGGTGACGCCCGTGCTCGGCGGCAATCGGTTTGACGCCGTGGTGCGCGCGCGCGATGGGGCAGTACGCACGATCGCGGGCATCGAGTTGCCAATGCCTGGGCGTCACAATGTCCAGAATGCGCTGGCGGCGATTGGCGTCGCGCTGGAGCTGGGCATTGATGATGATACGATCCGGGGAGGCTTTGCGACATTTACGGGCGTCAAGCGGCGCTTTACTCGTGTCGGCCAAGTCAGGGGTTCGGCGATCATTGACGATTATGCGCACCATCCGGTTGAGATTCGCGCCGTGCTGGCGGCGGCGCGCGAGAGCGCTGCCGGCCGGGTGATCGTAGTGGCACAGCCGCATCGTTACTCGCGATTGGGTGCGCTGATGGATGATTTCGCGCAGGCGTTTAATGACGCGGACATCGTGTTCGTGGCCCCCGTTTATGCAGCGGGCGAAGCGCCGGTGGAGGGCGTGTCGAGCGCGGCGCTTGCGACTGCCATCGCCAATCGTGGCCACCGCGCGGTTACGACGATTGCGGATGCGGAGACGTTGGCCCGGCGGCTGGCGGCGCTGATCGAGCCGGGTGATCAGGTGATCTGTCTCGGCGCGGGTGACATCACCAAATGGGCAGCCGGGCTCGCCGATGCGATTGGGACGGCGGCATGAGCGGCGTGGCAACCCTGCCCCTGGTGCGCGGGGCATTGACGGCGGATGCGCCGCTGGCGCCGCTGGTGTGGTTCAAATCGGGCGGGGCGGCGCGCTGGCTGTTCGAGCCGGCCGATGTCGAGGATTTGCGCGCGTTTCTGGTCGAACTTGACCCGGCGGTTCCGGTGATGCCGCTCGGGCTTGGTTCCAACCTGATCGTGCGCGATGGCGGCTGGCCGGGCGTGGTGGTGCGGTTGGGCAAGGCGTTCAGCTTTGCGCGCGCGGATGGCAAAGCGCTGGTGTGCGGTGGCGGCACGTCGGGCATTTTGGTGTCCTCTACCGCGCGTGATGCGGGGCTTGCGGGGCTTGAGTTTTTGCGCAGTATTCCCGGCACAGTTGGGGGTTTTGTGCGGATGAATGGCGGCGCTTATGGCCGCGAGACTGCGGATGTGCTGATGTCGTGCATCGTTGTTCGGCGCGACGGATCGGTTCAGACACTGTCGGCGGACTCATTGAGCTACAGCTATCGTCACTCCGCGCTTCCCGACGGGGCTATCGTGGTGGAGGCGATGTTTGCGGGCATCCCGGGTGATCCCGCCGTCATTCAGGCGGAGATGGACCGCATCGCCGCCGCGCGCGAGGCCGCGCAGCCGCTTCGCAGCAAAACCGGCGGTTCGACTTTCAAAAATCCGGATGGGCATAAGGCATGGGCATTGATCGACGCGGCCGGCTGTCGCGGTTTGCGGATGGGCGACGCGCAAGTGAGTGAGAAACACTGTAATTTCCTGCTCAATATGGGGGCTGCGACAAGCGCCGATATCGAGGCGCTGGGCGAGGAGGTGCGCGCACGGGTGATGGCGCAGTCGGGCGTTGCGCTCGAATGGGAAATTCAGCGGGTGGGGGCGCGCGTATGACGCCGCTGCATGTTGTGGTCCTGATGGGCGGGTGGTCGGCCGAACGCGAAGTGTCGCTTGCGTCGGGAGCGGGCGTGGCCGACGCGCTCGAAGGCCTTGGCCACCGCGTGACGCGCATCGACATGGGCCGCGATGTCGCGCTGCGCCTGGCCGAAGCAGCGCCCGATATCGTGTTCAACGCGCTCCACGGCACGCCGGGTGAAGATGGCAGCGTGCAAGGGATGCTCGACTTGATGGGGCTGAAATACACCCATTCGGGTCGCGTTGCCTCGGTCATCGCGATCGACAAGCAACTGACCAAGATGCTGCTGGTGCCGCACGGTATCCCGATGCCCGGCGGGCGGATCGTGAAGACCGCCGAGCTGTTCGAGCGCGATCCGATGCCGCGTCCCTATGTCGTCAAACCCGTCAATGAAGGGTCTTCGGTTGGTGTCGCGATCGTCATGGACGGGGGGAATTACGGCCACCCGATTGGCCGCGACACGCAAGGGCCATGGGCGGAGTTTGACGAATTGCTCGCCGAACCGTTTATCCGCGGGCGCGAACTGACCACTGCGGTGCTCGCGGGGCAGGCACTGGGCGTCACCGAGCTGCGGCCCAAGAGCGGCTTTTACGACTATGACGCGAAATATACCGATGGCATGACCGAGCATCTCTATCCTGCCCCCATCCCCGATGACGTTGCACAGGCGTGCGAACGGATCGCGCTAGAGGCGCACCGGCTGCTGGGGTGCAAGGGCGCCAGCCGCGCCGATTTCCGATGGGACGACAGCCGGGGGGTCGGGGGGCTGTTTCTGCTCGAAGTGAACACGCAGCCGGGGATGACCCCGCTTAGCCTTGTCCCTGAACAGGCGCGCCACCGCGGCATGAGCTATGCTGCGCTGGTGCAGGCAATTATCGATGATGCCATGCAGGAGGATGCGGCATGAGCAAGACCATCCGCCGGGGTGCGCCGCCCGCGCGGCGCCCGGTCCAACCCGGTCGGCGTGTGCCGGCCGTCCGCAAGCAGTCCATGATCGACCGCGCGCTGTTGATGCTGCCCGTGTCGGAGGCAGCACTGCAACGCATTGCCACCTGGACGATCATGGGCATGATCGTGGCGGGCGGGATTGGCCTGTCGACGCTGTTCGGGGTGCCGCAAGCAGCCGGCGTCGCGATTGCGGAGGGGATCGGCGCGGCCGGATTTCGGGTTGAGCGGATCGAGGTCACCGGTGCCCGCCGCCTGAACCCGATGGCGGTGTATGCAAGCGTCACCGATCAGAAATCAAGGGCGATGCCGCTGGTCAGCCTGAACGAAGTGCGTGCCCGGCTGAAGCGCAACGGCTGGGTGGCCGATGCGCAGGTCTCACGCCGACTGCCCGACAAGCTTGTCATCCATATCGTCGAGCGCAAGCCTGCTGGTGTGTGGCAGCATGACGGCGAACTCGCGCTGATCGACGCCGATGGGGTCCCGCTCGAACGGGTCAGCGCTGACAGATTGCCGCCGCTGCCGCTGTTGGTGGGCGACGGCGCGAACAAGCAGATGCGCGCGTTTGACGCATTGATGGCGGCGACGCCCGCGCTGCGCCCGCTGGTGAAGGCAGCGAGCTGGATCGGTGACCGTCGCTGGAACCTGCTGTTTGCGACGGGCGAAACGCTGGTGCTGCCCGAGGACAATGCGCAGGCCGCATTGTTGAAGTTCGCGGAACTGGACAGCAATCGCCGCTTGCTCGGGCAGGGGTTGTTGCGGTTCGACATGCGCGACCCGACCCGGCTTGTGGTCCGGCCGCTGGGGGCGGGCGGCGCGCGCACCATCACGGACACGTCGGCGGCGTCGATCATCGATCGAGCAAGCAGGAGCGAGGCATAATGGCAAAGGTTGCACCCGACGAACTCATTACCGCGCTCGACATTGGATCATCCAAGGTATCGGCTATGATCGCGCAGCGCGTCGCGGGGGGCGAGCTGATCGTGCTCGGCACCGGCCAGCGTGAAAGCCGGGGGGTCAAGCGTGGCTACATCGCCGATATGGGCGCGACCGAGGTGGCTGTGCGTGAAGCGGTGGAACAGGCGGAGCGGATTGCCGGCCTCAACATCGAAAATGTGTGGGTGGGATTTTCCGCGGGCGGACTAGTGTCCGACGTTGCCTCGGTCGAGGTTGATCTGGGCGGCCACCGCGTTGAACAGGCCGATATCGATGCGCTGCTTCAGGGCGCGCGTGAATCGATTGAACCGGCGGGTCGGATGGTGCTGCATGCACAACCCACGCTCTACACGCTCGATCGGGTGACGGGTGTGAAAAACCCGCTGGGCCTGCACGCAGATCGGCTGGGGGTGCATGTGCATGTTGTCGCGGTTGACGGATCGCCGGTGCGTAATCTTGATCTGTGCGTGCGGTCGGCGCATCTGGAGGTGAAATCGATTGTGGCTTCTCCGCTGGCCACCGGTATGGCCTGTTTGTCGGATGAGGAGCGCGAGCTGGGCGTCGCGCTGGTCGAACTGGGCGCGGGGATAACCAATGTGTCGTTGTTTGCCGGCGGGATGCTCGTCGGGCTCACATCGATTCCGGTCGGGGCGGCCGACATTACCGATGACATCGCCAGCGCCTTTGGCACCAGGCGTGCGCAAGCTGAGCGGATGAAATGTTTTCACGGGTCCGCCAATGCGTCGCCGCGCGATAATCATGAAATGATCGACGTCGCGCCGATTTCGGCAGAGGACGATAGCGGCGACGGCGTGCGGATAACCCGTGCTCAGCTGATCTCGGTCATTCGCCTGCGGCTTGAGCATTTGATGGCCGAAATTCGTCGTGCGCTTGGCGAACTTGGCTTTGATGGGCCGGTCGGGCGGCAAGTGGTGCTGACCGGCGGCGGCGCGGAGTTGAACGGGATTGCCGATTATGCGCAGGCCGCGCTTGGCCGGTCGGTGCGCGTTGGGCGGCCGCGTCGGCTGACCGCTTTGCCAGAGGCGCATTCGGGCCCCGGCTTTGCAACTCTTGCCGGGCTTGCCCATTATGCGGCGTCCAATCCCGTTGATCTGCGCGCCTTGCCCGCACCGGATCAGGTCGTTCACCGCGCGCGCGGATTGGGCTGGATCACGCGCGTGATCCGGGCGTTTCAGGCAAATTATTAAAGAAATGAGACAGCGCGGGCGATTTTGTCTAGAGTCACCCCGATGTTCGTGCAAACAAGGTCGTTAAGGAAAACCGGCCCCACGGTCCCGGGCAATGAAAATGGGGGCAAAGCGGAGACAGGGCGATGAGTATCGAATTTCTTCCATCCGATGTTGATGAACTGACGCCGCGCATTGCGGTGGTGGGCGTTGGCGGCGCGGGCGGCAACGCGATCAGCAACATGATGCGCGCCGGTGTCCAGGGCGTCGATTTCCTGGTCGCCAATACCGATGCGCAGGCGCTCAAACAATCAAATGCGCCGCAACGGGTACAGCTGGGCGCGAAGATTACGCAGGGGCTTGGCGCAGGTTCGCGGCCCGAAATCGGCCGCGCGGCGGCAGAGGAAACGATCGAGTCAATCACCAAGCTGCTGGAGGGTGCACACATGTGCTTCATCGCGGCGGGCATGGGCGGTGGCACCGGCACCGGTGCTGCACCGGTGATTGCGAAGGCTGCGCGGGACATGGGTATCCTGACCGTTGGTGTCGTGACCAAGCCCTTTGCCTTTGAGGGCAATCGCCGCGCCAAGAGTGCCGAGGCCGGGATCGAGGAACTTCAGAAATATGTCGATACGCTGATCGTCATTCCGAACCAGAACCTGTTCCTGATCGCCAATGCCAACACGACCTTCAAAGAAGCATTCGAAATGGCCGACGAAGTGCTGCAACAAGGGGTGCGCGGGATTACTGACCTGATGGTGATGCCCGGCCTTATCAATCTCGACTTTGCCGATGTCCGCTCAGTCATGCAGGAAATGGGCAAGGCTATGATGGGCACGGGCGAGGCCGAGGGTGATGACCGGGCAATCGTGGCCGCGCAAAAGGCGATCAACAACCCGTTGCTCGACGGTGTCAGCATGCAAGGGGCAAAGGGCGTCATCATCTCAATCACTGGCGGCGAGGATATGCGCCTGCTCGAAGTGGATGAGGCGGCAAACCATATCCGCGAACTGGTCGACACCGATGCCAATATCATTTGGGGATCGGCATTTAACACAGCGCTTGATGGCAAGATTCGCGTGTCGGTGGTCGCCACCGGGATTGAGGCGGATGCCCCCGCGGCGGTCGTGCCGGAGGCGCCGCGCAGTTTCAGCTTTTCAACCCCACGCCCGATCATCGAGCCGGTTGCCGCCGCGCCGGTCGGGGCGGTCGACGATGCTGTGGAGGAGGCGCCTGCCGCCCCCGTTGAAGCCGTTGAAGCACTGCCCCAGGAAGATGTCGGTGCCGATGAGCTGGTGCTGGGCAGCGATGACGTCATGCCGATGTCGGCGCCGGCTGCACCCGCCGTGTCGTTCGTCGATGATGCGCTTGCCCCCGATCCGGCTCCCGAACCGTCAGTCCGGCGGCGCTGGCTGGCGGCGGGCGGTGGAGGCGACGCTTCGGCGGAGCCCGGTGTCGATCCGATACCAAAAGCCAAGAGCGGTGGCACCTTGTTTGAGCGGATGTCGAATGTGACGCGTGGGCCACTGCGCGACGATGACAATGACGGCCGCGATCCGCCGGAAATTCCGCGCTTCCTCAATCGGCAGAATAACCAGTAAGCAATGTGCCACCGGGCTGGCGTTCGGCGCCGGTCTGGGGCATTGCGAGGCAGGTTTAAGGCGCGGTTGGCAACGGGTTGGTCATGGCTATCCATATTCTTGCCCTGTTGTCATTGGTCGCTGCACCATCGGCGCAAGCGAGCGCGTCGGCGGGCGGTGGAAGCAGCGCAGAGGTAGTCGCTCCCCCTGCGCCCGCTGCCGATGCGCTCGCGAGCGAGATGCGTGTGCTCGCCGCCAATCCCAATGATCTTGGGGCGTTGCTGAACGCGGGCGAATTGGCGGTGAAGTTAGGTGACCCGGCAGCGGCGGCGGGATTTTTCGCGCGCGCCGAAAAGATTGATCCGCGCAGTGGCCGTCAGCGCGCGGGGGTTGCATCGGTGCTGCTGTTGCTGGAGCGTCCCGGCGAAGCCCTGCGCCGGTATGGCGAAGCCGAAGCCTATGGCTATGATCCCGTCCATTATGCAGCGGACCGGGGGCAAGCATTTGATCTGGTCGGCGACGCGGCGCGGGCCCAGCGGGATTATCGGCTGGCGCTGACCCGGGGTGGGGATGATGCCGAAGTGCGGCGGCGCTACGCGCTATCGCTTGCGAATTCGGGAGATCGCGACGGCGCGCTGGCGCAGCTTGCGCCTTTGTTGCAGCAAAGCGACCGGGCGGCATGGCGGGTGCGGGCGTTTGTGTTGGCGATCACCGGCGATGTTGGCGGCGCGAACGACATTGCGACGAAAATGTTGCCCAATGGGATGGCGGCCGATCTCTTGCCTTTTTTTCGGCGCTTGGGGCAGTTGAGTCCGGTTGACCGTGCCTGGGCGGTGCATTTCGGGCAATTGATGCCGACGCCAGAGCGTCTGGCGGACGCGCGCCTGGCACCATCGCTGCCGCCGCTT
>DHHS01000080.1:0-3681 GCA_002403415.1 Sphingomonas sp. UBA4766
CTAGATCAATGGCCGGGGTGCCTGTCCAATCCACCTCCAACGCGACGAGATCGCCATCGATAACTGCGTTCCTGACCGCTTGGTGGCGAATCGTGAACATCGCTGCCGCTTGTTTTGCGAGTTCGGCGAAGGCGGCGCTGCCCTCGATCTTGATACTTTGCCCTGAATTGGAAACGTTCTCGAATACAACATCATCGGCAACGCATGCCACCAGTGCAGCAACGTCCTTGCAATTGTAGGCATCGAGGTAAATCTTGATGATTGCCGGTAGGGTCATGGATAATGCCCTTCTTCCAGAAGTGCGTCGCCAATCGTCGGCCAGTTAGACGACGTAGACACGCATTTAAAACTGAAGATGCCAGCTGGCATCTGTCCACTCAGACGGGCCCGACCTGACGTATCAGGCCGGGCAATTAAATCGCCTGCCGGTCACTGCTGCGAAGTGGATGAAGAATACCATCCGTCTACTGTGCTGGTTTAAACGTGATTGTCAAGGTTGCGGTGTGATGGGCGGGTCCTGCCGATTTGCAGGGACAAGTGCGAATAGCTGAGCGGATTGGCCTTTCCGTGCCGAAACCGCCCAATGTTCGCAAAATCTGTTCCATGGAATTTTTCCAGATCGCCCGCCGGATATGGAAAACCGGGATCACGTGAGTGACGCCGTTCTAGGCCCGCGCTAGACAATTCCGGGGACATAATACTCAATTTTCCCTTCGTCATGCCGGACCTATCCGCGCATCCACTGGGTAGCATGAGCGGATGCCGATGTGTGTTCGGCACGGTGGGCCCCGGAACAAGTCCGGGGTGACGACGAGGATTAGGGTTAGGACCCGAGCCGCGCGACCCTCTCCCCCATCACCGAATTCGCGCCTGCTTCGACAATCTTCACCTCGACCAAATCCCCGATCGCGGCATTCCCCACGAGATGCACCGATTGCAGCCACGGACTCTTGCCGATCAGCTGGCCCTCCAGCTTGCCTTTCCGCTCGAGCAGCACTTCGCAACGCCGCCCCACGGTCGCCGCGTTGAACGCCGCCTGGTCGCGGTTGAGCGCGGCTTGCAGGCGTTGGAGGCGGTCGTCCATGACGTCCGGCGGCACTTGGTCGGCCATCGTCGCGGCGGGGGTGCCGGGGCGGGGGCTGTATTTGAAGCTGAACGCCTGCGCATAGCCGACCGCGTCGACCAGGCTCAGCGTCTGCGCAAAATCCTCCTCGGTCTCGCCGGGAAAGCCGACGATGAAATCGCCCGATAGCGCGATGTCGGGGCGGGCCGCGCGCATCCGGTCGAGCAGGCGCAGGTAACTGTCGCGCGAATGGCTGCGGTTCATCGCTTTCAAAATGCGGTCGCTCCCCGCCTGCACCGGCAGATGGAGGAACGGCATCAGCTTCGCCACGTCGCGGTGGGCCGCGATCAGCCCGTCGCGCATGTCATTAGGGTGACTGGTGGTGTAGCGGATGCGCGCGAGGCCGGGGAGGCGGTCAAGGGCGGCGATCAGATCGTGCAGTGCGCGTCCGTCATCTTCCCAAGCATTCACATTCTGGCCGAGCAGCGTGATTTCCTTTGCGCCCGCGTCCACCAGCGCCTTGGCCTCGTCGACAATCGCGGCAAGGGGGCGCGAGACCTCCGCCCCGCGGGTGTAGGGGACCACGCAATAGGTGCAGAATTTGTCGCACCCCTCCTGCACCGTCAGGAAGGCGCTGGGCGGCACGCGGCGGCGCGCAGGGAGCTGGCCGAACTTCAGGTCGACGGGCATGTCGGTGTCGAGTGCTGCCTCACCCCGGCTGGCGCGTGCGACAAGGCCGGGCAGGTTGTGATAGGCTTGCGGGCCGACCACCACGTCAACTTTCGCGCGGCGGATAATCTCCTCACCCTCGGCTTGCGCCACACAACCGGCAACCGCAATCATCGGATTGTCGCCGTGCTTTCTGAGACGGCCAATGTCCGAATAGACTTTCTCGGTCGCTTTTTCGCGGATGTGGCAGGTGTTGAGGATGACCAGATCGGCGGCATATTGGTCGTCGCTCGCGCGCATCCCCTGCGCCGCCATCAATTCGGCCATCCGATCGCCGTCATAGACGTTCATCTGACAGCCGAAGGATTTGACGTGGAATGTCTTGGGGCTTGTTGTGGGGCGTGCGTTCATCAGGGGCGCTATAGCGGGCTGCCGGCTGGACGCAAAATCGCGCGAACTGTCCTATTCGATCGCGACGGGCGGCTCATATGCGACCCCCGGCGGTACGGTTGCCAGCGCGTCATGGCCTGGAAAGGGACGCAGCGGCTTGCCCAAAATGCGCTCCATGGCCTCGGCAATGCGGCGCCGTGCCTCCGCGCTGATCGCTTTGCGTCCCGGATAATCGAGCGGATTGAACGGCTCCAGAAAATGCACAGTGACCGGGAAGCTGCCCCGGCGGCTCAGCACGCGAAAGCCGTTATCCTGGCCCTCCTCCACCCCCACCCAGGCGATTTCCTGCGCGGCGGCACCGTAATCGAGCGCGACGGGCTGCACCATGATCCCCGGCGGCGGCGGGTCGAGCACCGCCAGCAACGACGGCTTGAACGGTAACAGCGAGAGGCCGTCCGTGGTTGTTCCCTCGGGGAAAATCGTGATCGCCCACACCTCGGCAAGTGCTTCGCGCAGTTGACCGATCTGGTCGGCCACCCCCATCCGGTCGGCGCGGCTGACAAAGACGGTGCGGTTCATCTTTGCCAGCCAGCCGACCACCGGCGCGCTCGCCAACTCGGCCTTGGCGATAAATGCGGTGCCATTGGCGCTCGCGATCACCGGAATGTCAAGCCAGCTCAGATGGTTAGCCACGAAAAATACGTCGCGTTTCAGCGGCACGCCTACGGTTCGGCGACGAACCCCGCAAATGCGCGTGGCCGCTACCATAAACCAGCGGGGCCAGGGAGACGACCATCGTAGGCCGCGCCACAGCAGATGCGGGCCGGCGCAGGCCAGAATCAGCCCGGCAAGGAGTGCGGCACGGAGGATGAGACGGGCCCAGCCGGCCGCGTCAGCCCTTGCGGTCAAGCGCAACGCCGTAAAGTTCCATGCGGTGGTCGACAAGCCGGAAGCCCAAACGTTCGGCGATAAGCTTTTGCAGCTGTTCAAGCTCGGGATCGACAAATTCGATCACGTTGCCGGTTTCGACATCGATCAGATGGTCGTGATGCGCCTCGGGGGCGGGTTCATAACGCGCGCGGCCATCACCGAAATCATGGCGGTCAAGGATGCCCGCTTCCTCGAACAGGCGGACGGTGCGGTAAACGGTTGCGATCGAAATGCCAGGATCGATGGCGGCGGCGCGTTCATAGAGTTTTTCGACATCGGGATGATCCTCGGCGTCGGACAGCACGCGGGCGATCACGCGGCGCTGATCGGTAATGCGTAACCCCTTTTGGGCACACAGCGCTTCAAGATCGATTTTCCGCGCCATACGCCCCTGCCCGAAATCCCAACGCCGCTTCTATAGCGAGGATGCGGCCCTGCGAAAAGTGCTCCCGCCCCGATTACGATGATCGATTGCGGCAATCGAACGCGGGAGCGCTTTCTGGCGGTTAGCGACCCGACTTGCGACGCTTGGTGCCGAGGCCAATCTTTTTGGCAAGCGTGCGGCGCTGTTCGGCATAGTTGGGTGCGACCATCGGATAGTCGGCGGGCAGGTTCCACTTGGCGCGATA
>DHHS01000080.1:4070-16929 GCA_002403415.1 Sphingomonas sp. UBA4766
CAGACGATATAGTCGGGCTTGATCGACGCACGCACCGACACCGCCGGTTCCTGTTTCACTTCGGGCTCGGCAACCGGGCCGCCAAGGTTGGCCAAAGCATTGTGGACATTGGCAATCAGGACAGGAAGGTCGGACACGGCCACGGTGTTGTTACTCACATGAGCGGCGACAATATCAGCGGTCAGCGTGATCCAGGTTTCCTGCATTTCGGAGTGATTGTTCATTAGCATATCCTACAATAGTCTCAGGACGAAAAATCGCCTTGACAAGCTTGCTATCCTACGACTTTTACGACGTTGCAAGCCATAATTATGGTGTAGAGATTATGCATCAGCCGATCGCGTGACAAAAAGTATAGGCGTCAAATAGCTCGCCGTTCCTACCACGATAGTATCCGCGTCGTTCGCCTGCTTTGGTAAAGCCATTGCCAAGGTAAAGTTCGATCGCTTCGTTGTTTGAGCGAACTTCCAGAAACACGGTCTTGACGCCCCTCGCGCGCGCGTCGTTGATGACGGCGTGGAGCAACGCCCGCCCGACGCCCATGCGCCGCCGTTCGGGCGCGGTGGCGAGCAGCAACAGCTCTGCTTCATCCTGATGCGCGCGCGCCAGCGCAAAGCCAGTGGCTGCCCCGTCAATGGTCGCCAGTGTCAGCCAAACGCCCGGCATTGCCATGATGCCCAGGCACTGCGCGCGAGTCCACGCCTCGCCATAACGAGGGTCAAAGGCGCGCTGCATTATCGCATCGACCTGGACCAGATCGGTGGCTGACCCCTGGCGAATGTCGATCAGACGCAGCATGGATCAGGCGGCAGCGCGCGGTTTTGCGTCGGGTGCGCGGCCGTAAAGTGGCGTCGGTGCAAGCGCTTGCCAGCCATCGCCTAAGAACCGCGCGTCGGCCGCGCGCGGCAGCCGGTCGTGCCCGTCAAGATCGGGTGCAAGCGCGGCCAGTATGCGACGGCCGGAGCCGACCACGGGCGCGTCGCCCATCACTGCCAGCGCGGCTGCGGGCAGCAGCGAGGCAGCGGGGCCGATTGCGGCCAGCGGCGTGGCAAAACACTGAAAGAAAACTTCGCCATGCCCGCCATCAAGGACAACCGCGACATTGCCCCATTCGGGGTGGGCGGCAAGCGCGGCCGCCGCGATCAGCGGGAGCGATGAAAAGCCGGCGAGGTGCGCGTTCCAGCCAAAGGCCAGCGCGCGTGCCGCCGCAATTCCTACGCGGATGCCGGTGAAGCTGCCAGGGCCACAGTCGACCAGAATAGCGTCTGCGCGGCCGCCATGGGGGAGTTCGGCAATCATCGGCAGCAGGTGTTCGGCATGCCCGCGCCCGACCACGGCGTGCCGCTCTGCGACCAACTTCCCATCCTCGATCAGTGCGACCGAACATGCTGCGGTTGCCGTTTCGATCACCAACTTTCGCATGGGGTCGCGATGCTCGTTCTACCGGCGCGGCTGCGGCTTGGCGGGGGCGGGGGCAGGCTTGGAGGGCGGTGCAGAATTTGCCGGGGCCGGCTCTGCCCCGGGCAGCGTGACTGCCGGGCCAAGATCAACGGGCGGCGCCGACGCGGTTGCATTTGCAGGCGGCTGATAAGGGGGCGGATTGTCGGCGGCTATCGCGGCGCGCAGGATACGCGACGGATCAACCGGCGGTTCACCCCGGTTTACGGCATCGACATGTTCCATACCGGCAATGACGCGCCCGAACACCGTATATTTGCGGTCAAGCCCCAACCGGGGTTCGAACACGATGAAGAATTGGCTGTTGGCGCCATTGTTCGCGGCCTCAATCTGCTCAGGACTGGCACCTTCGGGGGCACCGGGCCGCGCCGCCGAGACGGCACCGCGTACATGGGGCAGGTAGTTAAACTCCGCCTTCACATCGGGCAGGTCCGACCCGCCGGTGCCATTGCCCTTCGGATCGCCTGTCTGGGCCATGAACCCCTCGATCACGCGGTGGAACAACAGCCCGTTGTAAAAACCTCGGCGGGTGAGCGTCTTGATCCGCTCAACCATCATCGGTGCGACATCGGGGCGCAGCAAGATGGTAACGCGCCCGCCCGTCGACAGGTCGAGATACAGAAGGTTTTCCTTGTCATCGATGGGTGGGGCGGGGTGGATGCTGGGGATATGCTGCGCAGGCAAAGGCGCGGCGCCAAGCCCCAGCAGCGCGACGATCAGACACATCAAAATACGCATCACAACCTCATCAAATCGGGCTTGCTGCCAATGTCGGCACCTGCCGCCGCATTGGTTGTTCCGCGCTTAGAACAATTCCCCAAGCACGCCAATCCAAAGATGCCCGCTGCGTTAACTGCCCTTGCGGCCGATGAGATTGACGCGCGCCACGATGTCGCGGTTGACGGCGTCGGTCACGAATTTGTGGATGTCGCCTCCGAACATCGCGATCTCCTTGACCCAGCGCGACGCAATCGGCTGCAACGCGACATCGGCCATCAGAAACACGGTCTCGATGCGGTTGTTGAGCTGTTGGTTCATGCCCGTCATTTGATATTCATATTCGAAATCGGCGACCGCACGCAGTCCGCGCACGATCACGTTGGCGCCTTCGCGTTCGGCGAAATCCATGAGCAACGAATCGAAACTGACGACATGGATCTCGCCCTCTACATCCGCCACCTCGCGCTGCACCATGGCCATGCGTTCATCGAGGGTGAACATCGGCGATTTACTGGGGTTTGTGGTGACGCCGATCACGAGCCGATCGACCAGCTTTGCGCCGCGGCGGATGATGTCCATATGCCCCAGCGTCACCGGGTCAAAGGTGCCGGGATAAACGCCGGTGCGGACGCTCAACGGTCGCGTTCCAGCGTGAAGCGCGCGATCTCGCGCAGCAGATCGGCTTCAGGTCCATAGCTGTTGAGGTGGGTAAGCGCCTGCGCCACCAGCATCCGCGCCTGTTCGCGCGCGCGGTCAACGCCAAGCAGCGAGAGAAAGGTTTCCTTGCCTGCGTCCGCATCCTTGTGCAGCCGCTTGCCCATTTTTGCCTCATCGCCCTCATGGTCGAGCAGGTCGTCGGCGATCTGAAACGCGAGACCCACATCGCGGGCATAGCCGCGCAGGCCGGTGCGCCCCTCAACCGGCACCCGGCCCAGAATTGCGCCTGCCTCCACCGCGCTTGCGATGAGTGCGCCGGTCTTCAACGCTTGCAACCGCGTGACGGCGGGTAGGTCAAAGCTTGACCGTTCGGCCTCGATATCCATCATCTGACCGCCCACCATCCCTGCTGGCCCCGCCGCGCGGGCAAGATCAAGCACGAGTTCGGCGCGCACAAACGGGTCGGCATGGGTTGCGGGATCGGCCAGCACTTCGAACGCGAGTGCATGCAGGCAATCGCCTGCCAGAATCGCGGTTGCTTCGTCAAACTGCTTGTGGACGGTCGGCTTGCCGCGACGAATATCGTCATTGTCCATCGCCGGCAGATCGTCGTGGATCAGCGAATAGACATGGATGCACTCAATCGCGAGGCCGGCGCGCCCTGCGCAGTCGCGGTCCACGCTGAACAACCGCGCGGTTGCCTGGGTCAGCAATGGACGCAGGCGCTTGCCGCCGCCAATCGCGGCGTGGCGCATCGCGCGGTACAGGTCGGCGCGCGGATCATCGGGCACCTCCAGCAGGATGTCGAACCGACGGTCGATATCGGCAGCGACATCGTCAAGCGCTGTAGCCAGCGTCGTCGGGGTGTCAGCCATGGGCGCGTCAGCCTGCGGCAAAGGGAGTCGTGCCGACCGGGCGGCCATCCGCATCAAGCCGAATCGAGTCAATTCGCGCCTGCGCTGCGTCGAGCCGCGCTGCGCAGTGGCTGCGCAACGCATTGCCGCGTTCGTAAAGGGCAATCGAGGCATCAAGCGGCGCATCACCGCTTTCCAACCTTGTCACGATCCCCTCCAGCTCTTTCAGCGCGTCCTCAAACGCCATTTCTTCGATAGGAATAGCCGCCTCCATCTTGCCGCTATGGGGCAGGCAGGCGAGGAGGGTCAAGAAGGAGCGCGGCCTCAAGCCCGCCCGGCGCGCATTTGACGGCATTTTTTTGAGGAGAAGAGCGGCATGTTCCAGAGCGTCAACCCCGCAACCGGTGCCGCGGGCACCCCCATCCCCGAAATGACCGCCGCTGATGTCGAGGCGCGGCTGGCGCTGGCGGCGGCGACCTACCGCGATTGGAGGTGCACAGACCTTGCCGCGCGATCGGTGCTTTTGGAACGGATTGCCGACGTCTTTGCCGCCAATGCGGACCGTCTTGCCGAAATCGCCACACGGGAAATGGGCAAGACGCTCAAGTCATCGCTGGCCGAGGTGCACAAATGCGTCGGCGGCTTTCGTTACTATGCCAAGGCCGGGCCCGCGATGCTCGCCGATTTGCCCGTCTCGATCGCGAGCGGCACAGCGCGCCAGACCTGGCTGCCCATCGGCCCGGTGCTGGCGGTGATGCCATGGAACTTCCCCTATTGGCAGGTGGTGCGATTCCTGGCGCCCACGATCATGGCGGGCAATGTCGGCTTGCTCAAACATGCGTCCCTGACCCAAGGGGTAGCGGCAGCGATCGAGGAAATGGTGCTGGCGGCGGGCGCGCCGCCCGGCTTGTTCCAGAATCTCGCGATTCGTGCCGGTGCCGTCGAATCGGTCATTCTTGACCCGCGGGTCGCCGCCGTCACATTGACTGGATCGGAGGATGCGGGTTCCCGGGTCGCCGAAGTGGCCGGGCGCGTGCTCAAGAAAGTGGTGCTCGAACTCGGCGGATCGGACCCGTTCATTGTCATGCCATCGGCTGATCTTGACGCGGCAGTCCCTGCAGCCGTCGCAGCCCGCCTGCAAAATGCAGGACAATCGTGCATTTGCGGCAAGCGGATGATCGTGCATGCCGATATCTACGATGTTTTTCAGGCGCGCTTCGTCGCCGCCATGGCCGCCGCCACGGTGGGCGATCCGATGGACCCCGCCAACGATATCGGGCCACTATCGAGCGTGGAGCAGCGGGCCACTGTTGTTGAACAGCTCGCCCGGTTTCAGGCGGCGGGCGCGACCCTGATCGGGGGCGAAGCGTTGGCGGGCGCAGGCGCCTATCTGACGCCCGGCGTGCTGACCAATGTTCCTGTCGATCACCCGATCGCGCAGGAAGAAGTGTTCGGCCCGGTCGCGATGCTGTTCAAAGTGGCGGATATCAACGCAGCGATCGCGCTGGCCAATGCCACGCCCTTTGGCCTGGGATCGAGCGTGTGGACGTGCGATCAGGGCGAACAGGCGCGTTTCGTCCGGGATATCGAGGCAGGGATGACCGCGATCAACCAAGTGCTGGTCAGTGCCAATGAAATGGCCTTTGGCGGGATCAAGCGATCGGGGCATGGCCGTGAATTGGGGCCATGGGGCTTGCATGAGTTCATGAATTTGAAAACCGTACTGGGGATTTAGGCACGTGATTTCGCGTCGTCGCCCCTTTGGCAGGGCCGCCCGAGCCCCTATATTTATTGCACCCTCGGGTTTCATGAACAGGAGAATCGGCGATGCGGGCAGTGAACAATGGCGGCATGGCGGTGTTGCTCGCGATAGGGTTGGCGGGGTGTGACACGGTCGGAAAGCAGATGGGTACGCCAATCCCCGCCGGGCGGAGCGCGGTGGCCCTGCTCAAGACCGCCGATGGCAAGGATGCGGGCCGCGCCACCGTGCGCGAGGTCGAGGGCGGCTTGCGCGTGACAGTGGACGCAATCGGCATCGCGCCCGGCGAACATGGCGCCCATATCCACACGATTGGCCGTTGCGACGCGCCCGATTTCATGACTTCGGCTGGGCATTGGAACCCGGCGGGTGCCAAGCACGGCGCGCTCAATGCCATGGGGCCGCATGCGGGCGATCTGCCCAACCTTGTCATTGGCAAGGACCGGCGCGGCACCGTCGGCGGCGTGGTGCCCGGCGCGAGCTTCGACAGTCTGATCGACGCCGATGGCAGCGCAATGGTCGTGCATGACAAAGCCGACGATATGATGACCGATCCGACCGGAAACAGCGGCGGGCGGATTGCGTGCGGGGTGTTTACGGCGGGGTAATCGCACCCCGTCGCGCGCCGGCTCTGCTATCAGTCGATGACTTCGCCCGCTGCCCTGGCCCGTGCCTCGCGGTTCGCCTCGGCGGCGGGGACCAGGCGAAACGCCATGATCGCGGCGGCCAGCGTCACCGGCACCGTCACCAGCATTGCCAGCACGCCGACGGACAAGCTTCCCGAAAGGGTCGACACCCGCCCCGCCAGATACGGCCCGAGCGCCAGGCCAAGCAGGGTCGTGCCGATCAGGAACGTGCCGGTCGCGGTGCCGCGCATCCGGGGCAGCACCAGATCCTGCGTCGTGGCCGCCGCCGCCCCCAGCGCACAGCTCGCTAGCGTTTGTGCGGGAAAGAGCATCAGATAGAACAGGCCAAGGTTGGTAGTCGTAAACGCCGCTGCAATCGCGAAGGGCGGCGCGATGGCCCCGAAAATCACTACCATCAGCCGCCCTGCCGGGTGCCGCGCGCGCAGCCGGTCCGCCATCAGCCCGCCGATCGTCACCCCCAGAAAACCGGACACCGCGCCCATGCCGCCGATAATGAAACCCGCCTCCGCCGGGGACGCGCCAAGCATGCGGATCGCATAGGGCGCTGCCCAGAAGCTCACGGTATAGCTCAAAAATGCATTCAGCCCATAAGCGACAACAGTGCACAGAAACGCCGGATTGGCGACAATCAGCGCGAATGTCGGCGCGTCGCGGCGCTTCAGCGCGCTGGCCCAGGAAAAGACGGCGTAAACACCAATGCCGATCGCCACCCATTGCGGCACCGGTTCGCCCAGCCCGATCAGCAGGCTGACGAGTCCTGAAATTACCGCCAAGCCTACGATATTGGTGAGCAGCGCCCGCGCCCCCCCTTGCGCGGCGCCGATCAGGGTCAGTGGCGGCACGATTGTCACCAGCTCCTGCATGAACGCGGTAAAGGGCGCCGGATGTGGCGGCGGCGGCGGCAGGCCTTCGGACTGGCCGCGCACCGGTTCGCGCAGTGTGGCGACGAGCAGCGCGAGCATCAGCCCCGGTAGCCCGACGATCAGGAACGCGGCCTGCCACCCCGCCAGCCCCATCGGCCCGCCGGCGGGATAAGCCTCGTTCCAGCCGCGCACGATCAGCCCGCCAATGCCGAGCGAAATCCCGCCGCCGACATAAAGTCCGGCCGAATAAATCGCCAGTGCGGTCGCGCGCAGCCGTTTGGGAAACCAGTCGGAAATCAGCGAATAGGCCGAGGGGCTGGCGCTTGCCTCGCCAATGCCGACGCCGATCCGCGCGCCCGCCGGTGCGGTGCCGCTGCGCGCAAAGCCCGACAGCGCGGTCATCGTCGACCACAGCGCAAGGCCCAATGTCATCAATCGAACCCGGTGCCAATTATCTGCTAGCCGCCCCAGTGGAATCCCGAACAGCGCATAAAATACGCCGAAGGCGGTGCCATAAAGGAAACCCAAATCCTCATCGCGCAAGGCCAGGTCGCGCTTGATATCCTCGGCCAGGATCGAAATAATCTGCCGATCGATGAAATTGAGCACATAGACGAAAAACAATATGCCCAGCACATACCACGCATATACCGGCGTTTTGGGCGCATCGCCCGGCGTGGATGGTGGCATATCGGATCCTCTTTGACTCACTCGGGCTCCGGGCTAGCAGAGCGCGGCGGCGATGCGAAAGGCGATTTTAACCGGTAACGGCGTTTAGGGGGCGATGCCGCGGGGCGCACGCGCCGGTTTTGCTTGAAAACGCCCCCGCAAAACACGATATTCGCAACAACCGGCATCATGCCGGGCAAAGGAGTTGGTTCGAAATGGCAAACTGGTCTGATCCCCGGTCGACGGCCGCCGGTTATTCGGCACGCACCGATGTGCGCGGCGCCGCCTATGACGCGGGGCTGCGGTCCTATATGTTGTCGGTTTACAATTACATGGCGTCGGCCGTGCTGCTCACCGGCATTGTCGCGCTCGGCTTTGCAGCGAGCGGGCTGGCGGCGCAGGTGTTTCTGGGTGGCGGGATCCTGAAATGGATCATCACGCTCGCCCCGCTCGGCTTTGTGTTCGCGATGAGCTTTGGCCAGGCGCGGATGACGACCGGCACGCTGCAAGCGCTGTTCTGGAGCTACTCGGTGGCGATGGGCCTGTCGCTGTCGACGCTTTTCCTGCGCTATAGCGACATTGCAATTGCCCAGGCGTTTTTCGCGACCTCGGCCGGTTTTGCGGGACTGAGCCTTTATGGCTATACCACCAAGCGCAATCTGAGCGCGTTTGGCGCGTTCCTGATCGTCGGGCTGATCGGCTTGATTGTCGCGAGCCTCATCAATGTGTTCGTGCAGTCGGGGCCGCTTGATCTGGTCATCAGCATCGTTGGCGTGCTGATCTTCGCCGGGCTGACCGCCTATGATACGCAGCGGACCAAGGCACTCTACGCCGAAGTCGCGGGCACCGATTGGGAGGGGCGCACCGTCATCATGTCGGCGCTGAACCTCTATCTCGATTTCATCAACATGTTCCTGTTCATCCTGCGTTTGTTTGGCGGCAATCGCGAATAATTCGGCGCGGTTGAGACAAATTGGGGCCCGGCGGGGAAACTCGCCGGGCTTTTTTGTGCGACCGCTCTTGTCCATCAAGTCGGCGTTAACCATGATCGCGCCATGGTTGGATGCCACACCAGCCAAAAAGGACGATGGGATGAGCGCAGCGATGAAGCCCGCCGGGGCCCTGGCCCTGGCCGAGATGAAGGAATTTGCAGGGTTTGCGGCCGCCACCCAGCGCTATGTCCGTCGGTCGCTCGACATCGGGCTCGACCGCGAGGATGCGCTTGAACGCTGGTCGCGCGACGTGGTGGAGGCCGCCAGCATCCGCGCGCAATACCGCCTCTATGACCGGTTGCCCGATCTGCGCGCTACGATTCCCGCCGACAGCGGCATCGACGGCGTGGAACCATTTCTGGGCCAGCTGGTCACGCTCAGCGCGTTTGACCTGGCGCAGGGGCGGTTGACCAGCTTTTCGGCCTATCGCTTCCTGTATGAGCGCCTCATCGGGGCGGCGGTGCGGCCCTGGCTGCCCTCGGCATTTTGCGCGGCGGCGGCAATGCCGCACCTGTTGCCGGACATGCGCCGACGCTTGCTGCAATCGATTAGCGAAGCGGCTGCAACCGCGCAGGGATGGTCAACGCGCGAACCCGCGTTTTTCCCCTACTGGGTCGAAAAAGTCGATAGCGCAGCGCTACACTAAAGTCTGTTCCACCGGGGCGAGGCGGGTGAGTGCCGCACCTGCTCCAATGTAATTGAATCAGATTCTATGCCCGTTTGGCGTTGTCCAACCGCTCCGCCGTCACCGGATAACCCGCGTCGTCCGGGATGCACAGATACTCGCCATCGCTCCGCGCCTCCACCCATGGTGTAATCATCGGCGTGCCATGTCGGTGCGCGTCGGCGGCGGCATGATCGAAACTGGCATAGCGGGCCAGCCGCTCCAGATTGCGGCGCGTCGGGAAAATGATCGTCGCGCGCCCCGCATCGGCATCGTCAAGCACAGCTTGCGCGCTTGCCCAAAAGGCGCGGACATTTTCGGTCCCGTCGACCACCGGGTCGGGGGCGCCAGCGGGCAGGGTGGCGATGAAGAACATCGTGTCGAAAATCCGCATATTGGCGTGGCGCGGGCACCAGCGCCCAAACGGGACCAGCGCATCCAGCGCGAGCGCCAAACCGTGCATGTCGAGACTATCGGCGAACGCTGTGCCGCTGTGGAGCGCGGCCCGCACCGCCTGGAGTGTCGCGGCATCGGGAAGCGGGGCCAGGCCGATCGCGATCCCCGCTTCCTCGATCATTTCGCGAATGGCAGCGATCCGCGCCGGGCCATGCGGGTCGGCGGGCACGTCCCGCAGCGCTAGCGCGGCATCCGCTGCATCAACCCGCCCGCCCGGAAAGACGAGCGCGCCGCCGGCAAAGGCCATCGCCGCTGCCCGTTCGACGAACAACAGCTCGGGCGCATTGCCGCCGCTGCGAAACAGCACGAGCGTCGCGGCCGGAATCGGATCGGCATATTGGGGTTCCGCCATATCGACACCCTTAGGCCTATGGCGGTCGTGGTCCAGCCCGTTTTGCGTCAGGCCGCCAGCGCAAGTTGGTCGCGCCCGCCCGCCTTTGCACGGTAGAGTGCTTCATCGGCGGCGCGCATCAATTGCAGGCGCGACAGGCCAGGGGTGATTTCGGCGACGCCAGCGCTCACCGTCACGCTAACCTCGGTGCCGTCGGGGGCGCGTGTGACGTCGCGCGCGATGGCGTGGCGGACGCGCTCGCAAATCTCGATCGCCTGGGTAACCGTTGCGCCCTCCAGGATAATCCCGAATTCCTCGCCGCCCAGCCGCGCGACGTGATCCTCGCCCCGCACCGATCGCAGCGCGGCAGCGGCAAAGGTTTCCAGCACCAGATCGCCGACCGCGTGACCATAAGCATCGTTGACGCGTTTGAAAAAGTCGATGTCGAACAAAGCGATGCAGCCGCAGCCGCGATTGGCGCGGCGATCGTCGATCTTGCGTTCGAGCAAGCTGTCGAACCGCCGCCGGTTGGCAAGCCCGGTCAGTGGGTCGGTGGATGCCGCGTGGGCGAGCCGTAGCTCCAGCGCCTTGCGCACCGAAATGTCGCGGATCGCACTGACCCAGCCGGTGAAATGGCCCTCGCCATCAAACAAGCCGCGCGTGTGCGCTTCGAACCAGCGGTTTTCGCCTGTCGGGGTTCGGGCGGGATATTCGACGGTTGTTGGGCGTCCGGCGAGTTTGATCGCTTCGCCCGCCGCATCCATTGTCGCTTGATCGGGGCCGCACGCCAGCTCGTGCGGGCGCCGTCCGACCAGCTGTTCGGGCGTAAAGCCCGTGACTTCAAACGCCGAAGGTGAAGCATAGGTAATGATCCCCTGCCGATCGAGCGAGATGATCATGTCCGTCGAGCTTTCGGTAATAAGTTTGAAGCGCGCCTCGCTCTCCCCCACGCGCCGGAACAGCGCGCGCCGTTGCGACAACTCGGCGGCGACGGGCAACACCGTCAGCGTGGTCGTGGCCAGATAGAATTGGAACAGGCGGAGCTGGTTGGCCGGGTCTGTGCCCAACAACCGCACCGGACCATGGCCCGCCATGGTGATCAGCCCGCCGACGGTGGCCAGGATGATGATTCCCATCACCGTGCCCACTTGCTCCAGCCTGAAGGCAATGATGATGAGCGGCAGGATGGGCACGAACAGTAGGGGCGCGGTCGATTGGCCAAAGACGATCAGGCTGGTTGCCATGATCACAGCGACCCACACAGCACATTCAACCCGGTCGGTGCGACCGGACCGCTGCCACCATTGCCGGAAGCGTCCGGTCAGGATGAGCGTCATCAATGGCGTGAACGTCAGCATGCCGAGCCCATGCGCGAATAGCCAGGTCCGGTATTCGGTCGAAAAGGGCATTGCGCCAAAGGTGGCCGATAGCCCGGCGCCCGCGACACTGGTCACGCCCGGGACGATAATCGCCGATACGAGCGCAAAAACGATCACGCCTTCGAGCGAATCGAGGTAGGATTGTGCGCGGCGGAGCCGCCGGAGCAATGTCGCGACCAGCATCGCTTCGCCCACGTTCACAACTGCGAAAGGAAGGGCAGCGACGGGGCCAAAGCTGAACAGCGCGGTCGCGGCGAAATTGGCAATCAGGCAGGTGATAATGCTTGCCCACCAGCCCGCGCGGTTGGCGATCATCAACTCGGCGGTCAGGACGCTGGTGGCCAGCCAGAGACTGGCCAGACCGCCATCGAACCGGGTGAGCAAAATCATCTCAACCGCGAGCAAGAAGTAGCCGATGCCGATGGCAGTGGCGCGCGCCAATACACGCGGGCGTGGGGAAACCGGAACTGGTGCGCGTCCGTGCATAAATCAGGTATAGCGCCGCTTGGTTAAGCTATTCTTGGCGCTGTTCGTTCGGGATTTGCGATGTGCGAGCGCCTTGGTGAGCGCGGCCACGGATGCCATCGGGCGGGCAGCAGGAGCGGGACGTCATGATCTATATCGTGCTGAATCTGGTGCCGATTATCGCGGCAACCTTGGCTGGGCTTGCGATCGGCTATGCCGCGCACCGGCTTGGCGCTGGCGAGCAGCGATTGGGGTGGGGCATGGCCGCGCTGGTGGCAGCGGGTGAATTCTGGCTGGCGGCGATTTTGGCGGGGGCGCTGATCCTTGCGCCGCCAAGGGCTGATCCATGGGTGATGACGGTGGCGAGTGCCGTGGTGATTTGGGCCGGGTTTGTCGCGCCGACCGTGGCGATCAGCTTTGTGCATCAGCGAGCCTCGAGCCGGCGCGCGGCAGGCGCGGTGCTCCATTGGCTGGCGGTGATGGTGACCCAAGCCGTGGTGATGAAGGCAATCGGCCTGATCGCGCCGCCGCCAGGGAATTAGCCCCCGCGCTCGTCCACCCGCAGCGTCGCGGCCGCTGCAATCGCCATGACGGCGGCGGCAAAGGCCATGGTCCAGATCGGCTCGCCGGGGAACCATGCCTTCATGATCGACCCCATCACCGTTGCAACCAGCAACTGCGGGATCACCACGAACACGTTGAACAACCCCATGTAAATGCCCAGCTTCGCCTGCGGCAATGCCGAGGCGAGGATCGCATAGGGCATGGCCAGGATCGACGCCCACGCAATGCCGATGCCGATTTCGCTCACGATCAGTAGATCGGGCGAGCGGATGATGAAAAAGCTCGCATAGCCCGCCGCGCCGCACATCAGCCCGATAGCGTGGGTGCGCACCTTGCCGATCGCGCGGGCGAGCCAGGGAAGGAGTGTCAGCGCGGCAATCG
>DHHS01000082.1 GCA_002403415.1 Sphingomonas sp. UBA4766
GCCGTCAATTCGATCAACTGGGCGCGATTGATGGCGCAGATCGTCTATTACTTCTATGCCGCCACCCGGCTGGGCGCGCCGGACCGTGCAGTCGCGTTTTCGGTGCCGACCGGCAATTTCGGCGATGTATTTGCAGGCTATGTCGCCGCCCAAATGGGCCTGCCCATCGCGCGGCTGATCGTCGCGACCAATGTGAACGACATCCTCCACCGCGCGCTGGCCCATGGGGATTACTCGGTCGGCAGCGTGACGCCGACTGCCGCGCCGTCGATGGATATTCAGGTGTCGAGCAATTTCGAACGGCTGCTCTTCGATCTCGGCGGACGCGATGGTGCGGCAACCGCTACGCAAATGGCGGGCTTTGAAGCGACCAAGGCAATGACGCTCACCCGCGAACAACGCGCCGGGGCCGCCGCGTTGTTCCACAGCGACCGCGTCGACGCCGACGACATGGCCACCGCAATGCGCTGGGCGCAGGAGGCTTGCGGCCATGTGATCGACCCCCATAGCGCGATTGGCTTGATGGCGGCGCGGCGCGCGGGCCTTGGCGACACGCCGGTGGTCACGCTCGCCACCGCGCACCCGGCCAAGTTTCGCGGGGCGGTCGAGCGAGCGACGGGGGTTCGCCCCACCCTGCCCCCCCGGGTCGGCGATTTGTTCGCGCGGCAAGAACGCTATGCGACGCTGCCCGCGACGCTCGCCGCCGTCACCGAATATGTCGCCGCGCACGCGCGCTCTCGCGCATGACGCTGGTAACGCTCGTCGCTGAACCCTGGGCCGATTATGGGTTGGTGGATTCAGGGGGTGGTCGCAAGCTTGAGCGCTATGGCCGCTTCCGCTTCATCCGACCCGAGCCGCAAGCCATGTGGGCGCCCGCGTCAGACCGGTGGGAGGCCGATGGCGAATTCCTGCCCGGCGCGGACGAGGATGGCGGCGGCCGCTGGGACTTGTCGCGTGATGTGCCGCGCGGCGGCTGGCATGTGCGGTGGGAGGAATTGCGGTTCACCGCCCAGAACACGGCGTTTCGCCACCTCGCCTTCTTTCCCGACATGGCGCCGCAATGGGCGTGGATGCGCGGCCAAGTGGCCGAGGGCGACGAGGTGTTGAACCTGTTCGGCTATACCGGCGTCGGCACGCTGGCGCTGGCGAGCCGGGGTGCCAAGCTCACCCATGTCGATGCCTCGAAAAAGTCGGTGGAGGCGGGCAAGGCGAATGCGTTCCTCTCCGACATGGCCGACCGCCCGATCCGGTGGATGGTCGACGACGCCGCCAGATTCACCGCGCGCGAAGTGCGGCGCGGGCGGCGCTATGACGGAATCTTCCTCGACCCGCCAAAGTTCGGGCGCGGTCCCGATGGCGAAGTCTGGCGGTTGGAGGAGGGACTGCCCGGGCTGATCGCCGATTGCCGACGGCTGATGGATGGCGATAGCAAGTTTCTGGTGCTGACGGTTTACGCCGTGCGCATGTCGGCGATCGCAATTGGCGAAGTGCTGCGCCAGGCGATGGACGGGCTCGGCGGCGCGGTGGAAGTCGGCGAAATGGCGGTGCGTGAGGAAGCGCGCGGGCTGTTGCTGCCCACCGCGATTTTCGCGCGGTGGTCTAAGTAAAGTTTGCTTCCCGCAGAGACGCGGAGAAGAAAAGCGTTGGTTCGCGCAGAGGCGCGAAAGGATGCAAAGGTGATTGGGACAGCAGGCACTTTCGCCGCGTCAGCGGCCAGCACATTCTGTGCCTCGCTAACGCGAAGCGATTGCCCCAAGCGACATAATCTCTGCGCCCTCTGCGCGAAAAAATCTCCGCGCCTCTGCGAGAACCAACCCTAACCCCGCCCCGCACGGATCGCCGCCGCCGCCAGCACCGGCGCGCCCGTCACCAGCAGCAACGTCACCGCACCGAGCAGCTTCAAGGCCCCCTGCCCCCCCTCAACCGAACCCGCGCCGAAAATCAACAGCGGCACCGCGAGCGGTAACATGACCAGCCCCGCCACCGCGCCGCTCCCACGCAACCCCGCGACCAGCGCCGATGTCGCGACCGCCAGCGCCGCCAGCCCCGGCGTCCCCACCAGCAGCCCCAGTTCGACCGCAAGCAGCGACTCGCCACTGACCCCCAGCAAGCCGCTCGCCACCACCGCCGCCAGCATCAGCGGCGGGCCAAAGCTTACCCAATGCGCCACAATCTTGGCCGCACACACGCCCTCAAGCGTGGCCCCGCGCACGCTGAGCTGATCGAACACGCCCGACTCCATATCGGGCGCGACCAGCCGTTCGACCGGCATCAGTGCTGCCAGCAGCGCCGCTGCCCAGATCACCCCGCTGCCGACGCGGGCGAGCAGCAGCCGGTCCGGCCCGACGCCGAACGGAAACAGGATCGCAACCAGCAGGAAAAAGGCGATCGGAAACACCGCGCCGCCGCCCGTCCAGGCGCGCCGCACATCCCGCAGGATAAGCCGGGCGATCACGTCCCCAGCCTCAATTCGCGCGCATCGCTAAGCGTCACCGGCTGATGCGATACGATCAGCACCGCCCCTCCCCCGGCCCGGTGGCGCGCGATGATATCGCCCAGCCGCTCGACCGACGCGACATCCAGCCCGCTCGCCGGTTCATCGAGCAGCCACACTGGCGGCCGTGCGGCGATCAGCGGGACCAGCGCGGCGCGGCGCCGCTGCCCCGTTGACAGCAAGCGCACCGGCACATCGGCGAGGTGGTCGAGCCCGGCTTCGATCAGCGCCTCCGCCAACGCCTCACCCACATCCGCGCCGTCAATCGCCGCCCAAAAGCCCAGCGCCCGCGCAAGCGGCACTTCGGGGTCCAGCGCGTGCGCCTCGCCCAGCCAGCCGCGCCGCGCCTCCCCCGTCACTGCCCCGGCGGCGGGCGGCAGCAACCCGGCGGCGACGCGCAGCAAGCTCGACTTGCCGACGCCATTTGGCCCGCTGACCAACAGGGCCTCCCCGGCCCCAACCGAAAAGCTTAAATCCGAAAACAGCGTCCGCCCGCCGCGCGCGCACGCAACCCCCTCAAACCCAATCAAGCAGCACCGCCGGCCGCTTGCCCCAGCGCGTGCATCGCCGCGTCCGACAAGCCAAAATGATGGCCGACTTCATGGATCACGACATGCGCGATCAGATGGTCGAGCCGTTCGCCCGTGTCGCACCATTCGTCCAGAATCGGGCGGCGATACAGGTGGATACGATCGGGCAATGCCCCGATCGCCCCGGGCTTTTCGCCCACCGGGGTGCCATGATACAGCCCCGTCAGCGCGAACGGATCGTCAATCTCCATTTCGGCCAGCGTCGCTTCGTCCGCAAATTCCTCGACGATCAGCACGATGTCGCGCAGATGACCCGCAAAGGGTTCGGGCAATTGGCGCAGCACGGCCCGCGCATGGCGTTCGATCTGGTCGATCGTCGGTGCTTGCCCCATCATCTGCTGGTGATAGGCATGGGTATGGAGCCACGGCAAGAGGAGGCACGCCATGCCAGCAGATTCGGGGATCGAAGCCTTAAGCGAGGCCGAACGCGCAGAAGCGCTCGATGGCCTGCCCGACTGGGATTATGACGAAACGCGCGACGGCATCCGCCGCACCTTTACCTTCGCCGATTTTGTCGAAGCGTTCGGCTTCATGACCCGCGTCGCGCTGCTGGCGGAAAAGGCCGATCATCACCCCGAATGGTCGAATGTGTGGAACCGCGTGGAGATTTTGCTGACGACGCACGACGCGGGCGGGTTGAGCGCGCGCGATATCGAGCTGGCAGAAGCGATTGAGGGGTTGGTGGAGTAGGGGCGATCACAAAATAAATATGCCACTACCCGTCAAGGCTTTCGCGCTGAGACTGGATGCGAATTATTGAGAAGGTGCCAGATTATGATGTTGTATAACCGGATCATCAGAGAGGGCACGATTAATGCACCAAAGGGACATTCAGAACCTGAATTCGCTCTACCATCGACGGTAAATTGGATGCGTGCACTCGCAATATTGCTGAAACATAATAATCTAAATTTCGATAACGCATGTGTTTTTTACAACCAACAGGTTAGGCGACCCACCATCACTCCTTTTCACGAAAACACAGTCATGGAGCAGTTATTCCTTGGATTACATCATCTTTCAGCTCTCGAAAAATTAAAAGATCAAAAACCTTGCGCCGATTATGCCCGCATTGGCATCCTAGCGTGGTATTACGGGATAACAAATGCAGCGAGCGCGATGACAGCAGCAAAGGATGGATCATTCCAAGAGGATCACGCCGGGACGGCAAGGAAATGGGATGAGAATTTCGCAGCAACCGGATTGGCAATGGAGCCATTCAACTGGCGGGTCAGCAGCCTTGTGGAAAAGACTTACAAGAGTGAGGTGGATAAATACCGTGCGGGAAACAGCGCAAAATTAAGACACATCCCTACTACGCCGACTGGTGCTCTGGGTGCGGCAGCCGGCTACCTGTCCGGTTCAGCCAATTGGTATGCTGAAAAGAAAATAAAAGAAATTCGTGGCTCTAATGAATTCAGAATTCTTAACGTAAACAATTTTAGAACAAAGAAAGCACAAGAGCTGCGTGATTCAAAACTGTCTGATAGATCTATAGGATTCATCCATCTCGCTTCTCGTTACAGGGGCAAAGCGAATTATCGAGAGGCGCTTTTTCTTGCGTATGGCAAGACAACAGAGGCCACTTTGGGGTCATTTATCGAAGATCAAGCAGAAGTACTTCGAGGCTTTTTAGCTATGGCTGGCGCATTCGTATCGCGAAAACTTGGACCCGCCTTATGGGCAGATTTCGTGGCAGATGTAGACGCCAATCGCGCGTTCAGCACGAGCGCTGCTAGCGTGTGGAGCTAGCAATTATCTCCTGAGCGATGCCTGCTGCTTTGCGCTCGCAACCCAACATACACCGCCGAATTTGACCCTCCCCGCGCCCCAGCCCCCCCTCTGGCCATATCCCCCCCATCTGCGCTAACCGCACCCCCACACCACACTCGAC
>DHHS01000028.1 GCA_002403415.1 Sphingomonas sp. UBA4766
CCGTTACGCCCTCACGCGCCGCCGATCTTCAGCAATTTCCGATGCAGCAGTGCGTGATCGCCCAACTTGTAACCAAGCGGGCAAAATGCGCGGACTGCCAGCCAGCACATATGCTTTGGCAACAACGCTCAGATTGAAGGACCAAGCCCATGAATCGTTATCTCGCCGCCACCTTTGCGGGGATCGCCGCTATCGTCGGCATGACCAACGCCCAGGCCGCCACCACAATGTCGGGCGCCGGACATTACGAATGGCGCATCGTCAATCAGCGACCGGGGCCGCGGGCACCGATTGTCGCGCCGCGGCGGGTATGGATATCGTCGACGCCTTCGGAGGTGCAAGCGGCGGCCGACCGTTCGGAGGTTGCGGGACATTTTGAGTGGCGCGTCACCGTTTCGCCGGGACCGCGCGGGACACCGGTCTCCCGCCAAGTCTGGGTGCCGACCCCAACCATGATGGCTCGGGCTGGCGGGGCGGCGATGACGGCTGAACAGGGTCTCTAAGGGGATTTACCCGACAGTTAAAACGTCTGGTAATGTCTTCAATCTCTCGTAAACGAACGATTGCCGGGGACGCTGGTGCAACACGCGTGAGCAGCCGCGCAGCGGCCATTTCGCCTCTCGAAACCGTACCTTGTTTCCTTCTTCGAAATCGGGCTAGTTCGCGTCGAGTTCTCGGAGAACGCCCTTGCTCGTCGGTTACGCCCGTGTTTCCACCAGGGATCAGTCCCCTGCCCTACAAATCGACGCGCTCCATGCGGCCGGGTGCGAACGCGTGTTCACCGAAAAGGCATCGGGCGCGCAGCGCGATCGACCGGAATTGAGGGCCGCGCTAGATTACATCCGCGCCGGTGATTCCCTTGTGGTGTGGAAGCTCGACCGGCTGGCGCGCTCCGTCCGGCAGCTCGTGGAGACGGCCGAAGATCTCGCCAAGCGCGAGATTGGCCTTCGCGTGCTCACCCAGGCCATCGACACCACCAGCCCCGGCGGGCGGCTCGTTTTCCACGTCTTCGCGGCCGTCGCCGAGTTCGAGCGCGAGCTGACGCTAGAGCGCACCCACGCCGGACTTGCCCAGGCGAAGGCGTTGGGGCGACGCGGCGGGCGCAAGCCGGCGATGGGACCGGCGGAGATCAAGCGCGCCAAGGCGATGCTCGCAGACCCGACCATCGCCGTCGAGGAGGTGGCAGCGCAGCTCGGGGTGCAGCCGTCGACGCTCTACCGGCACATACCGGGTGGGCGCAGCTCGGTGGTCGCGCAGGTGTAATGGAGGCCGTCATTGTCGGCCGCGTCTTTCTTCCACCCACCCAACCCTTGGGGCTTGGCCCACGGCCCGGCAGGCAGGCAGGCAGGCAGGCAGGCAGGGGATCGTCGATCAGGCGAACAGGTCGCCGATCGCGCGCACCCGGAAGGCGTTGCGCCGGCGGCGCCGGCGATGCTCGCCAGCGTCGTGGCGCATATGGCACCGCTGGCAGAGCGCAGCGAGGTTGCGCGGTCGGTTGTCGCCGGGATCGTGGTTCAGGTGCGCGCTGGCGAGCACGACGCGCGTGACCCGCAGCGAGGCGGGCGGGTCGATGCCGGCGAAGCCCGGTTGCGCGCGTGCCAGCTCCATCGGTGCGGGCAGACGGCGAACCCCCCTGCCCTGCCCGTCGCGCCAGCGTGCGGCGTCCTCGTCCCACCACACCCCATCGCCGAGATGCAGCACGTAGCGGCCGTGCGGGCGACGGCAATGCTCGCAGCGCCCCTTGGCGCGGCCGAAGCGGATAAAGGCCGACAGCTCGCGCCAGTCGATCGGGTAAAGCCAGCGATGTTCGCGCGCGATCGGCATGACGATTCTATGAGTCACGACCGAGCGGAACGAAAGCAGAAAATTCGCTGTATTTATCTATCCAGCGGCAAGCGCCTATCATGTGATCCTGCACGTAGGTTTTGCTTGGGAGGTTCTATGACGACTCTCACCCGCAAGTGGCGGGCGTTTGATCGAACCGTTGAAGAAGTGCGCGCCAAATTCGCGGACTTGTCGCCGGCGAAGCTGGAAGCCCTGATCGATGAGGCCGTTGCGGCGACGCGTCAATCCGCCGAGCGAGAAGGCGGGCGTCTCCCCCCTTCCCTATCATAGCGCGTCCGGGCTGCCTCTATCCCGCTGGCTTTGCAGCCCGGCCACGCTGTTCCGTTCGTTTATCCATCACTGAACCACTTCGATGCCCTTGCGGCGGATGACATTCAGCAGCGCGAGCGCCGGTCCCTTGGCTTGCTTGGTGCCCCGTTCGAGCTGCGAAACATAACCCGTCGTAAGGTTCAGGTATTTGGCGAGCGCGGCCTGACTCAAATGCGCCTCTTCGCGCACGCCGCGAATTTCATCGGGCGTGATCGGCGCGGCCGTAGGCGGCGCATCCGGCCCCAGGTGGCGGACGGTGATCTTCCGATAGGTGTCATCGCCCATCAGACCAACGCTGTGCATGTCGTCGGCCGTCTCGAGGAGCGCCTCGGTCAGCGTGCTAAGCGTCTTCGCCATTCTCAATCTCCTGTAGCTTGCCGATGCTCACGGCTTCATCAAGGGCGGTGTCGTCGTTCGCCAGGAACTCGGCGGCGATGTCCCGCAAGGTCTGCAATTCGTCGTCATCGATGTTCTCCCGCTCGCTCTTGGCAAAGCCGTAGAGGAAAAACGCCCGATCCTCCGTCCGATAGGCCACGATCATGCGAAACCCGCCCGATCGTCCCTGCCCTGGTCGCGCGACGCGCTGCTTGATGAGGCCGCCACCCAGATCGGCGTCGATAAGCCCACGCTCGGCTCGCTCGATCGCCTCCTTCAAATCCGCGTCACTAATTCGTTCACGTCGGACGAACCGCGCGACCCATTTGGTTTTGAAAATCCGCACGGCATCGTCCTATAATACCCAGAACTATAGCACACAGGCAGACACTTTCAACCCGCTTAAGCGATGGTGCGCCTACCGCTTCGCGGCACCGTGGCTCCTACCCGCTTCGCTCCCCGAGTCCGCGAGCGGTCTCGGCCTGTCGGTGACGATCCACTGGCGGGGTAAGTCGTGATCCCCTTTCATTCCACGCTGCATATCTGTATACAAGTATAAATCTATACCTGTAGGAGTGTAGCATGAAGGTTCTCGCCATCCTGTCGCAGAAAGGCGGCGTCGGAAAAACGACGCTGGCGACGTGCCTTGCCGTGGCGGCCGAGCAGGCAGGCAAGGAAACCGCGATCATCGACCTAGACCCGCAGGCGACAGCATCGTTCTGGAAAGATGTGCGCCAGCTTGACACGCCCGCCGTCGCCTCGATCCAGCCGGTGCGGCTCGCGGCGATGCTCAAGGCCTGTGCCGACGCCGGCACGGACCTTGTGGTGATCGATGGCGCGGCCGTCGCGCGTGATGTTGCCTATGAGGCCGCACGGCACGCCGACTTCATCCTCGTGCCGACGAAGACGGCGGTGTTCGATACAATGAGCATGACGCACACGTTGGACGTGGTGCGGCAGCTCGATCGCGCCTTCGCCGTCGTGCTGACATTCGTCCCGCCCCAAGGACAGGAGACGGGCGATGCGATGAAAGCAGTCGAGGAGCTGGGCGCGGCGGTCTGTCCGGTGACGATCGGCAACCGCAAGGCGTTCTTCCGCGCGCAGGCCACAGGCCAGGCAGTGCAGGAGTTCGAGCCGAACGGCCCGGCCGCAGCGGAAATCAACCGCCTATACGAGTATACGGTTATACGCCTATACGATAAGGCGGAGGTGGCGTGATGGCGAAGGGCAACACGCTCCAGGCGATGCTCGACCGGGCCAAGGCCGGCGGTGACACGTCGGCGACGCCCGTCCCGACCGTTGCGCCAATCCCCGCCAGACCCGCGCAGGCCGGGC
>DHHS01000026.1 GCA_002403415.1 Sphingomonas sp. UBA4766
GGATAGAGCTCGCCCGTCTCATCATCTTCCAGCTTGTGGACGCAGCATTTGCCGCAGCCATCGCACAAAGCCTCCCACTGCGCGCGATCGAGCTTGTCGAGCGGCGTCCCATCTTCCCAGAAACGCGCGCTCACGCGACGCGGGTCCCGAAGAGCGCGCTCACCGGGCCCAGCGGACAATCTCGTCCGCAACCTCGTCGGGCGTGCCATCCTGCGGCAACAACGCCAACGGCTTGCCATCGGGGCTAAACAAATAGGCCTGGCGCGAGTGATCGACGATATAGCCCCCATCGGCCGCCGGGGGTTGCGCCTTCGCAAAAATCGCAAACGCGGCCTGAACCTTGGCGATGGCAGCGGGCGTGCCCGTCAATCCGACCATGCGCGGGTGAAATGCGGATACAAACTGCTTCAACACGGGAGGCGTATCACGCGTCGGATCCACGCTAATGAAAATCGGCACGATCCGCGCACCAAGCGTCGGGTTACGCTGCTCAACGCGCTTCAACCCGGCGGCCAGCGTCTGCACATCGACCGGGCATACATCGGGGCAATAAGTATAGCCGAAATAGACAATGCGAAACCGCCCCGCAAAATCGCGGTCGCTTACCTTACGGCCATGCTGATCGGTCAGCGAAAACGGCCCGCCGATCGCGGCCCCGGCCAGCGGGGGCTTTTCAGCAGGCGGCGCACACCCCGCCAAAGCCAACCCGAGCGCGGCCCCGAGCGACCTTGCAAGTGCAAGAAGATTTCCTTGGTTCATACGCTGCACAGCCATGATCGGCTAGCGCGCGGCTGACAAGCCCGTATAGTAGCGGGATCGATCTTCGGGATTTATTTCGCCATGCCTGTTCGTGCGTTTCGAGTCTTTGCGGCTCTGTCGTTACTGAGCCCCGCCATCATTGCGACCCACGGTGCGGCTGCGCAGCTTGGCCAGTCCGAAGGCTTCAAGTTTCTGGAGGCAATCCGCGAATCAGCAACGGACAAAACCAAAGGCGCCGAGATTACCGAGATTTTGAACAAGCCCGGCACCACCGTCGTCAACACTCAGGATTATTCGACGCGCGAAACCGCGCTGCACATTGTCGCCAAGCGGAACGATGCGCTGTATACGCGGTTCTTGCTGCAAAAGGGGGCAAACCCCAATTTGCGCGACGCCAGGGGCAATACCCCGCTGATGCTGGCCGTGACTCAAGGTGCAGACAGCGTCATTCCCGACCTGATCAAGGGGCGAACCAACCTTAACCTAGCCAATCAGGCCGGGGAGACGCCGTTGATCCGCGCAGTCCAGCTTCGCAATCTGAATGTGGTGCGTGAATTGCTCGCCGCTGGCGCCAACCCCGATCAGGTCGACAATATCGCCGGACGGTCGGCGCGCGACTATGCGCTTGAGGACAAGCGCTTCCCGGCGATGGCAGCGGTGTTCGCCGACATTCCCCGTCGCGACCGCCGGACGTCAATCGGACCAAATTTCTAACCTCGGCTCGCTCAAATAACCGGATTAGCGAGAAATTGAGCTGCCTAGGTCTGCATCGAGTGCTAGAGGGCTTCGCCCGTCAGCCGCTGACAAATCATGTCAAGCTGGTCGAGCGTTGAATAGCTGAGCGTCAACGTACCGCCCTTGGCGCCAAAACTGACCTTAACCGGCAATCCCAGCAGGTCAGCAAGCTGGTTTTCTAGCGCCACAATGTCAGGATTGGGGCCGTGGCCTCCGCGCCCGGCAACGGATGGTTTCGCGGATTGCGCACGCCGTTCGGTGTCACGGACGGAAAGCCCCTTAGCAATCACTTCGCTGGCCAGCGCATCAACATCATCCGCGCCTATCAGCGCACGGGCATGCCCCATGGTTAGCCGCCCCTCGACAACATGCGCCTGCACGCTGGCCGGCAAATCGAGCAACCGCAACAAATTGGCGACGTGGCTGCGCGATTTATGGACAAGCTTGGCAAGCGCATCCTGCGTGTGCCCAAAGTCACCGATCAGCCGCGCATAGGCTTGCGCCTCTTCGATCGCATTCAGATCCTGGCGTTGAATATTCTCGACGAGCGCAATTTCGAGCGTTTCCGATTCATCAAAATCTCTAATAATGACCGGGACTTCGTGCAATCTTGCCCGCTGGGCTGCGCGCCAGCGACGTTCGCCTGCTACGATCTGATAGCCCGCCCCCATTGGGCGAACCACAATCGGCTGAATGACACCGCGGATCGCAATCGACGCTGCCAGCTCATCAAGCGCAGCCTCATCAAATCGCCGCCGTGGCTGATCCGGATGCGGGGTCATCGACCCAACTGGCAGCATCCGCAGGCCGGGGGTGGGTGTTGAACCCGACGCCACCGGTTCCTCGCGCGCCAAATCCCCCATCAGGGCGGACAGGCCACGACCAAGGCCGGGGCGGGGCTTACGGGTAGAAGTTGGCGACTCCAGCGATTGATCGGTCATGCAGCGGCTTTATCATCCTGAGGGGGGCGGGGCAGGCGCGCGATAAACTCACGCGCAAGCGCGATATAGGCTTCGGAGCCCGGGCAGCGATGATCGTAAATCAGGGCAGGCAAACCATGGCTCGGCGCCTCTGACAAACGGACATTGCGCGGAATGACGGTGTCGAACACCACTTTGCCGAGCACCGCGCGGACATCGTCCGACACCTGATCGGTCAACCGATTGCGTCGATCATACATGGTCAGCGCAACCCCCATAATCGAGAGGGCAGGGTTAAACCGCGACCGAATTCGTTCGACTGTATTGAGCAACTGGCTTAACCCCTCCAGCGCGAAAAACTCGCATTGCAGGGGCACGAGCAGCGAATCGGCCGCGACCATCGCATTCATGGTCAGCAAACCTAGCGACGGCGGGCAATCAATCAGGATCACGTCCCAATCCGCACGCCCGCGGCCGATTGCCCGTGCCAGCCGGTGTGTGCGTTCGGGCAAATCGACCAATTCAATTTCCGCCCCTGACAGGTCAACCGTGGCTGGCACAATGCTCAACCGTGGGACCTTCGTCGGGATGGCGGTATCGCCAAGGCCAAGCTCGCCAATCAGCAAGTCATAGGACGAATGCGTGCGCGCGGCATTGCCAATCCCCAATCCGGTCGAGCAATTGCCCTGAGGGTCAAGGTCGATCAGGAGCACACGTTGCCCGGTAGCGGCCAGCGCGGTGCCAAGATTGATCGCGGTGGTTGTTTTACCAACACCGCCCTTCTGATTGGCGATCGTGATAATGCTCATCGGCGCGCAACCTTTTCGACAATGACAATCAACGACTCGGGATCGGTGAGGCTTTGTTCCACGTGAAACGTGCCATGCCATGATCGCTGCGCCACCGCCACTTCTTCGCGCGCCGATCGCCCCTTTGGGAGTAACCACCGCGTGTTTGCGGTGGATAAGTGGGCCGCTGCCGTCAATAGTTTCGCCAATGGCGCTACCGCTCGCGCCGAGATGACGTCCGCATCACCGGTCACCAGCTCGACGCGACGCGGCTCAACGACAGTCCGTTCGGCCAAGCCCAGCTGCTGGACAGCGTATGCCAGAAACTCGGCACGGCGCCGACGCGGCTCGACAAGTGCGACCGGCCGGTCCGTCAGGATCGCAATGACCAGACCGGGAAACCCTGCACCAGTCCCAATATCTACCCATTGCCCGCCGGACGCATCGGCAAAGCTCAGCAGTTGCGCACTGTCCATGACGTGCCGATGCCAAAGCATGTTGAGCGTCGCCGCCGACACGAGGTTCTGCCGCATGGCCTCAGCCGCGACCAAATCGACGAGCGCCGCGAGCTGTGTTTCACGTGAAACACCGAATCGCTCGCGCACCCATCGACGCGCCGCCATATCACAGCTCATGTCGACCGCCGACTGTGCAGCAGAATCGCGGACAATGCGGCGGGCGTGCCCCCACGGACGCGACCCGCCGCCGCCAATGTGGCGGGCGCCGCGGCCGACAGGCGTTCGATCATCTCGCTCGATAGGCCCGGGACGGTTGCATAATCGATCGGCGGCAACGGCTTCGCCTCTTCGCGTCGCAACAAGGCGATCTCGCCCGCCTGACGCTCCAAATAGGGAGCGTAGCGAGCATCCTCGGCAATTTCACTAACGATGGTGGAGTCGGCGAGACTTTCGACCTCGGGCAACACATGGGCGATCGTGACACCGGGAAAGCGCAGCCACTCAAAGCCGGAACGCCGCGCCCCGTCATCGACCAAATCCCCACCGCGTGCGCGCAACGTTGCCGCATTCAAATCGGCACGGAGTGCATCACGAACCCGCGCCCGTGCTGCGTCGCGGGCCGCAATGTGCGTGACACGCGCCTCTCCCAACGCCTCCGCCCGAGCAGCGAGCGCCGACAGCCGAGTCTCAGCATTGTCGGCGCGCAAGTGCAACCGATATTCAGCGCGCGCCGTCAACATCCGATACGGCTCCGTTACCCCGTGCAACGTCAGATCATCAATCATCACGCCGAGATAGCTTGACGCGCGATCGAGCACGACCGGCTCCAGCCCCAGCGCGAACGCCGCCGCATTCAACCCCGCAATGAGTCCCTGCCCCGCTGCTTCTTCATAGCCAGTCGTGCCGTTAATTTGCCCGGCGCAAAACAGCCCCGGGCTTCGCGACAGATGGAGTGTGGTGTCAAGCACCCGAGGGTCGATATAATCATATTCCACAGCATAGCCCGGCATGACGATTCGCGCGGACTCCAGCCCCTCAATCGAATGGATCAGCGCCGTTTGAACATCAACCGGCAACGACGTCGAAATGCCATTGGGATAGATGAGCGGATCGTCGAGCCCTTCAGGTTCCAGGAAAATCTGGTGCCCGTCACGATCGCCAAAGCGGTGAATCTTATCCTCGATTGACGGGCAATATCGTGGCCCCTGGCCTGCGATCGCGCCGCTGAACAACGGGGATCGGTGGAGCCCGCCACGAATGATATCATGCGTGCGAGCGTTGGTGCGGGTAACCGCGCAGAACAGCTGCGGCAGCACGCGGCCGCGCGACATCGGCGAAAACGTCCAGGCCTCGTCATCGGAAGGCTGCTGCTCAAGCCGCGCCCAGTCAATCGTGCGCCCGTCCAGCCGGGGTGGCGTCCCTGTCTTGAGCCGCGCCATCGGCAAGTCGAGCGCGCGAAGTTGGTCTCCCAGAGCGGTCGCCGCGCGTTCGCCAATACGGCCCCCCGCTTCGCGCGCCTCTCCACGAAAAATGCGTCCGCCGAGGAAGGTACCCGTTGCCAGCACCACCGCCCGTCCGGCAAGTCGCCGACCATCGCCAAGCACCACCCCCGCCAGCCTGTCCACGACGAAGTGCAAGGCTGCGACCTCACCCTCGACAATGTCGAGGTGTGTCTGCGCTTGCAACATCGATTGAATCGCTGCCGCATAACGTCGGCGATCTGCCTGCACGCGCGGCCCCTGCACCGCTTTGCCCTTGCTGCGATTGAGCATCCGGTAATGGATCGCTGCTGCATCGGCGGCGCGCGCGATCAAACCGTCAAACGCGTCGACTTCACGGACAAGATGACCCTTACCAAGACCGCCAATCGCGGGATTGCAGGACATCGCGCCAACTTTTTGCGCGTCGAAGCTAACCAGAGCAACCCGCGCGCCGCGGCGAGCTGCGGCCGCAGCCGCTTCGGTCCCGGCGTGGCCGCCACCCACCACGATCACATCATAATCACGCATTGGTGCTCGCTAGAATGCGCAGACACCCAAGTCAAAATGTTCCACGTGAAACGTCACTTGCCGATGCAGAACCGCGCGAACAGCGCATCGAGCACAGATTCCACACCCGCCCGTCCGGTAATCTCGTCAAGGGCAACCCGCGCGAGCCGCAAATCTTCCGCAAGCAGCAGCAAATCTTGCTCCGCGCTCGCTTGCATGAGCGCATCGCGAACGCGCTGGCAAAGCGCACGCTGTCGCACGTTCAGCGCCAGTTGATCCGCCGCGGGCAATAGCGTTGGCGCGCGTGCCCCAATCGTGTCCCACAACGCGGCCACGCCCTCACCCGTCTTCGCTGATACCGCCATCCGCTCAGGGTTCACCAAACCGGGGCGCGCGTCGCACTGCGGATAAAGCCATAACGACCGGGCGGCGCACGGCGGTGGTAGATCGCCAAGCCACAGCACGATATCCGCCCCCGCCAGCGCCGCGCGGGCGCGGTCGATGCCAATCGCTTCAATCGGGTCGTTGGTTTCGTCGACCAACCCGGCGGTATCTGCGATCACATAAGCGATACCGTTACGCACTACCGTAGCCTCGACAATATCGCGCGTGGTACCTGCGATGGGGGAGACGATTGCGGCCTCGCGCTCAACCAGCGTATTGAAGAGCGTTGATTTCCCCGCGTTGCGCGGGCCGGCGAGCACAATGCGAACGCCGTCACGTAATCGTTCAACCGGTGGCGCCGCGAGCACCCGGTCGATGTCTGCGATCAGCGACGCCAGCTGGGCTCCCGTCGCAGGATCAAGTGCCTCCTCGACATCCCCCTCATCCGCAAAGTCCAGCAACGCCTCTACATGCGCCGCCAACTGCAGCACCCGCGTCGTCCAGCCCGTAACCGCCGCGCTCAACCGGCCCTCGACGGACTGCATGGCGGTCCTACGTTGCCGCTCGGTCTGCGCCTCAAGAAGATCCGCAAGCCCCTCCGCCTCGGCAAGATCGATCCGCCCGTTACTAAGTGCGCGCCGAGTAAACTCGCCCGCTTCCGCAGCGCGCAGCCCAGGAATCTCCGCCAACGCGGCCAGCACCACTGCCACCACCGCTCGCCCGCCGTGCAAATGAAACTCGACAATATCCTCACCCGTGGCGCTTTGCGGACCGACAAAGGCGATAACAATCGCTTGGTCCAGCGCGTCCCGCGTGCCCGGGTGCCGGAGAGTGCGCAGTGCTGCCGTACGGTTAGGCGGTAGCATACCCGCCAACGCACGTACGGCGGGGAAAGCGTGAGGCCCGCTGACACGCACAATCGCGAGCGCTGCCGGCGGTGCGCCGCTCGCAACCGCAAAGATCGTATCAAACGACATGGAGTTTAACTGGTTCGACCACCGCTTTCGAACAATTTCTGCCAGAACTTCATACTCGCCTCACCCATCGGTGCCCAGCTGCGCATGATCGCCTCGAGCATTTCAGGCTTAACCGTGCCATCCATCGATTCAAGCAGCGTCGCGATATACTTCTCATGCACCGGTGTGAAATCGGGCAGTCCCATCACGCGCCGCGCCTCTTCCGGCGTGCACTCGACTTCGACATTGATTTTCAAGCACGTTTCTCCGCCAAAGCAACCAGCTCCACGGGCGGAGCATGGATCATCCGATCATCGCCATCATGGGCCGCATATCAACCCACCCGTCAAACATCATCCGCGCGGCAACATAGAGGATTACCACCAGCCCAAACCACGCGATCCAGCGATAGCGTTCGATATAGGCCGCAATGATGTTCGCCGCAAAGCCCATCAGCACGACCGATAGCACGAGGCCGATCACCAATATGCCCGGATGTTCCTTTGCCGCGCCCGCCACCGCTAGAACATTGTCGAGGCTCATCGAGACATCGGCAACTGCCACCGCCCAAGCCGCTGAGGCAAAGCTCTTCGCAGGCGCAATGGCGTGATCGGGGTCATCCGGCGTTTCAGATCCATCGTGCGCGCGCAGCTCGCGATACATTTTCCACGCAACCCAGATCAGCAACAAGCCGCCCGCAAACACCAATCCATAGTGTTTGAAGCGTTCCAACCCATAGAGAATGGCGATCGCGAAGCCGATCCTCAGCACCAACGCAGCCGCAATCCCCACCGCGATCACACGTTTGCGCTGATCGACTGGCAACCCCGCTGCCAAAGCCCCCACGACGATGGCATTATCGCCTGCCAGTGCGACATCCAGCAAAACAACGGTGGCAAAAGCCAACAACGCCGACGCGGAAGTAATATTCCCAAAATCGGCGATAACACGATCCCACAGCGTCGTCATAGACATGACTTCACCTGCTACGGATGCCAAATGCCACATTTACGCGATTGCCCTATTGATTCATCGAGTCGAAGAAATCCTCGTTCGTCTTGGAATCTTTCATTTTATCGAGCAGAAATTCCATTGCGTCAATTGTCCCCATTTGCATAAGGATACGGCGCAGAACCCACATTTTCGACAATTTACTCTTATCGACCAACAATTCTTCCTTGCGTGTGCCCGACTTACCCACATCGAGCGCAGGGAAAATCCGCTTGTCGGCAACCTTGCGGTCGAGCACGATTTCGGAATTGCCGGTGCCCTTGAACTCTTCGAAAATTACTTCGTCCATGCGGCTGCCGGTATCGATCAAGGCCGTTGCAATGATCGACAACGAGCCGCCCTCTTCAATGTTGCGCGCGGCCCCAAAAAAACGCTTTGGACGTTGCAGAGCATTGGCATCAACACCACCGGTCAATACCTTTCCAGAGCTCGGAACCACCGTGTTATAGGCCCGCCCAAGCCGAGTAATTGAATCGAGCAGGATAACAACATCTTTCTTATGCTCAACCAGTCTCTTCGCTTTCTCAATCACCATTTCGGCAACTTGCACGTGGCGCTGTGCAGGTTCATCGAAAGTTGATGAAATCACCTCTCCCTTAACGCTACGTTGCATGTCGGTAACTTCCTCGGGTCGCTCATCAATGAGCAACACGATCAAAAAGACTTCGGGATGATTATCCGTGATCGCTTTGGCGATGTTTTGAAGCAGTACGGTTTTACCAACACGCGGCGGTGCAACGATCAGTGCGCGCTGCCCCTTGCCCTGCGGTGATACGATGTCAATTACCCGCGCCGACTTATCCTTTATCGTCGGATCTTGCGGGTCGAGAGTCAGCTTCTGATCTGGATAGAGCGGTGTCAAATTGTCGAAGTTAACCCGGTGACGCACCGCATCTGGGTCGTCAAAATTCACCGAAGTTAGTCGAGTAAGCGCAAAGTAACGTTCGCCGTCCTTTGGACCTCTGATTTCACCTTCGACAGTATCGCCAGTCCGCAAACCAAATTTTCGTACTTGATTGGGAGAAATATAAATATCGTCCGGGCCCGCCAGGTAATTTGCTTCAGGACTCCGCAAGAAACCAAAACCGTCAGGAAGCACCTCGATCGTACCCAATCCCATGATCTGGGCACCGTTCTCCGCTTCTACCTTCAGGATCGCGAACATCAAATCCTGTTTACGTAACGTCGACGCACCCTCGACACCGAGTGATTCAGCCATTTCAACAAGCTGTGCGGGCGTTTTCTTCTTTAAATCGGCGAGATGCATGGGATGTTCCGGGAGAAATGACTTGGCGATTATGCGCAAAAAGGGCGGCCAAGTGCGTCAAGGAAAGGGATACGCAATGCGGCGCGCGCCCCATCGGTAGATACCGAATTAAGTTCCACGCCCGTGCAAGTCAACGGGCCCTTATCTCAATTGTCGGAATGCGATCAAAATGGCTGAACGATCGCGAGAATGGCAACGACCGAAACGGTCACACCCGGAATTTCGTTCATCAGGCGTAGCGTTCGACCCGACAAACGCGCCACCCCGCGTCCCAGCGCCTTTGAATAGCCAACGGCCCAGCCATGAAACCCGCTTAGCATCACCACCAACACGAACTTGACGTGCAGCCAACCGAGCCCAGCGACGCCGCTAAACAAACCCACATGAGCCGCCAACGCCAAGCCGAGTACCCAGACAATGACAATCGACGGACCTAGAATGATGCTCCGCAGTTTCGCCTCGCGCTCAATCCAGCGTGCGGCTTGCGGCCCGTCCAGCCCGTCCTCCTGATGATAGACCAGATAGCGCGGCAACATGAACAGGCCTGCCATCCAGAAAATGACAAACACCAAATGCGCTGCCTTTACCCAGGGATAGGCAATACCAAGCCAGCCAACCATCTTATCCCCTCACCTGCGCCACCAGCGCCTCAACATGCGCAATCGGGGTATCCTGCACAATCCCGTGACCGAGGTTAAAGATATGCGGACGGTCGGGAAACGCCGCCAGAATTCGCTCAATCGCCAACGTCAGCGAAATACCCCCCGTGACCAGCGCCAGTGGATCGAGATTGCCCTGGACCGGCATTTCCGGCGGCAATACCGCATTAGCCCAGGCTGGATCCAGCGTCTCATCGAGGCCGACGGCATCAACGCCAGTCTGCGTCGCATAGGCCACCAGCTTCGCCCCGGCACCCTTAGGAAAGCCAATAATGACCGCTCCGGGTACCCTTTCGCGCAACCGAGCAACAATTGCCGCATTGGGCGCGATCACCCATTGTTCAAATTGCGCGGGCGACAGGCTTCCCGACCAGCTGTCGAACAATTGCACCGCATCAACGCCTGCGGCAAATTGCGCGGCAAGATAATCCACCGTCACATCGGTGATTGCGTCGATGATTGCCTGAAACGCCTGGGGATCGCGATAGGCAAAACGGCGGGTCTCCGCCTGATCCTTGCTGCCATGCCCTGCCACCATATAAGTGGCTACCGTCCACGGGCTCCCCGCAAAGCCCAGAAAGGTGGTTGTCGGGTCGAGTAACGCTGCGACTTTGCGCACCGTTTCATAGACGGGGGCAAGGCGTTGGGGAGCAGCCGCAAGGGCCGCCAAGCTATGGTCGATGAGCGCAGGCCGCAATTCGGGGCCCTCGCCCGCGCCAAAGCGCAGATCCTGACCCATGGCGGCGGGCACCATCAAAATGTCGGAAAACAGAATCGCTGCATCAAAGCCGAACCGGCGCAGCGGTTGTAGCGTGACTTCGGTCGCTGCATCGCTGTCGTTAACGAGATCGAGGAAACCACCCTTCTCCGCTCGTAACGCGCGATACTCGGGTAAGTACCGACCGGCTTGTCGCATCAGCCAGATCGGCGGTCTAACATGGCGCTGCCCCCTTACCGTAGAGAGTAAAATCTTGGTCATTAAGCGTTCGTGCGCTCCTCTATTCCTTCTAAAAGAATCTTAGAGAAGGGATGTTGAGATGGTGGTCATGTTGACACTGGGGCTTACGCATCCATCCGGCACTTGCCAACAGCGGCTTTGCGGGCAAAGCGGCGAGAGTGCGTGTGTTTCTGAGTCTTCATACCCGTTTTCCACAGGCTATGCATGATTGCTGGACCTGTCGATGAGTTTGTGGACGAGTGCAATGTCATTCACAGCCGTTTCGCAGCTTGGCGCAAAGCCGGAGTTGCGCTAGCCATTATGCGCATGTTTTCCACAATACTGCCCCGCTGATGCGGTTGCACCTTCATCTCCTGTCCGATTCAACCGGCGAAACGCTGGAAAATATCGCTAAGGCTGCACTTGCTCAATATGATGATGTTGAAACTATTCGGCATTTCTGGCCGATGGTGCGTAGCGAAGCGCATTTGGAGCGCATTCTGCAGGAAATCACCCAAAATCCGGGACTGGTGCTGTTTACACTCGTCAATAGCGATATGCGGCAAAGTCTAGAGTCCCGCTGTCGCGCGCTTGGACTAGCGGCAGTCGCGCCGCTTGATGTGGTGACCGACGCCTTGTCAACCATGCTTGGCCAGCGCGCAAAGGCACGCCCGGGACGACAACATATGCTCGACGCCGCTTATTTCCAGCGTGTTGAAGCGATTCAATTCACGATCGCGCATGATGATGGCGTCGGGCATGAGGATTGGGAGGAAGCGGATATCCTGCTGGCGGGTGTTTCGCGGTCGTCCAAAACGCCTACATCGATTTATCTGGCCAATCGCGGTTACAAGACCGCGAATATTCCGATCGTCATAGAGGTTCCCCCCCCCACTGCGCTGTTTCGGCTACGCAATCCGTTGATTGTCGGTCTGACCACCAGCGCGGACCGGCTGATTCAAGTGCGCCGAAACCGGCTTTTGTCCCTAAACCAAGCCCCAGAGACGAGCTATGTCGATCAGGATGCGGTAACACGCGAAGTTGCCTATGCCCGGCGGATGTTTGCTGATAATGGCTGGCCGGTGATTGATGTCACGCGGCGATCGATCGAAGAAACGGCAGCGGCAATTATTGCGCTGGTCAGTGAGCGCGAGCAACCGCAATGAGGCTCATCCTTGCCTCCGCCAGCGCATCGCGTCAGGCAATGCTCACCGCAGCGGGTGTACATCCTGAAATTTTACCAGCGTCAGTTGATGAGCCCGAAATCAAGGAGGCATTACGTTCAGCCGGTGCTGCGCCGCGCGACATTGCCGATCAGCTTGCCGAGACAAAGGCGGTTCGCATTTCCGGGTCATGTACTGATGCCTTGGTAATTGGTAGTGATTCCGTTGTGATGCTGGCGAATGGCGCGATGCTCGACAAACCGACGTCGCTGACGCAGGCATGCGAGCATCTTCAGGCGATGTCCGGTACGGTTGTTACACTCATCAGTGCGGTGGTCGTGGCGGAGGGGGGCCAACCTGTCTGGCGGCACTGCGATGTCGCCAAACTGCATGTCAGGCCGCTATCGCCCGCGTTTCTCGACCATTATCTCGATACAGAATGGCCCGCGATCAGCCACTGTGTCGGGTGTTTTCGTATCGAAACCATAGGTATTCAGCTGTTCGATCGCATCGACGGCAATTATTTTACCATTCTGGGGATGCCGCTGATCCCGCTATTAGCCTATCTTCGCCTGCGCGGGATCATGCCCTCATGACCTATGCCGAAGTGATTGGCAATCCGATCGCGCACTCGAAATCACCGCTAATCCATCGCTTCTGGTTATCGGCATTGGGTATCGATGCTGATTACCGTGCCGTGCCTGTTTTACCTGTGGAGCTTGCCGGATACTTCGACATGCGGCGGGATGATCCTGCCTGGCGCGGCTGTAACATTACCTTACCGCATAAAATCGCGGCGCTCGATCATGTGAGTGATCCCGGGGAAGTTCGCA
>DHHS01000021.1:0-8339 GCA_002403415.1 Sphingomonas sp. UBA4766
CGATCAGCGGCGCAAGGCCGGTACGGATTTCATCGAGGGTCGCATCAGCGGGGATCGGAGCGGGAATCGATTGGGTCATATGTCGCCCTTTATCGTTCCCGCCGCACCAGCACCAGCGCGACCGCCACCAGCGCTACCCCGATGAGATCGGGCAGGCCGAGCCGTTCGTCGTAGACGAGCCAGCCAATTGTCGCGCTCACCACGGGCTGCACCAGCAGCGCGATTCCCACCACCAGCGGCGACAGGCGGCCCAGCGCGTAGATCATCAGCCCTTGCCCGAACACCTGGCTCGCCAGCGCCAGCCCGATCAGCGCGCCCCAATGCGTCGGGACAATCCGCTCTCCCAGCGCGGTTGCGAAGAGCAGCAGCGGCGCAATGCTGGCCAGTGTCGACAGCGTGAGCGCTGGGAGCGGGGGCATGGTGCTGCGCGCGCGCGCCATCAGGATGAAGTAAAGCGCATAAAGCACACCTGCGAGCAGGCAGAGCAAATCGCCGCCCAGATGGCGCGGATCAAGCTGATAGGACTGTCCCATCAGCAATGCGGCGCCCACCGATGCCAGTGCCAGCGCCAATCCCTGAACCCTGCTGGGCAGGGAGCGGGTGGCGATGAAGCCGTAAAGTGGGAAGATCAGTATCGCCGAATTGCCGAACAGCGTTGCATTGGCCAGCGTCGTCTGCAGGATTCCCAAATGCCAGCTCGCCAGATCGGCCGCAAACGCGACCCCAGCGACGGCGAGCGTCGCCCATAGCCCGCGCGCCAGTCCGGCCGGTCGCCATCCCGTCGCCAACGCCATCGCGACCAGCAGTGGGGCGGCCAGCGTGATCCGCCAAAAGGCCGACGCGACCGGGCCGGTATCGGCCAGCCGCACGAACCACGGACCAAAGGCAAGCGCGATATTGGCCAGAATCACGGCGACATAGGCACGGCGTGGCGCGTTGGCCGGGGTTGCGCCTTCGGGAACAGCAGGGGCAGTTGTCATGCGCGGTTTGCGGGCCTCTAGTTTTTCTTAGGGCGCTGGGCGGGTGTGAAATTTGCCCTAGCGCGCTAAATAGGCTGCGTCGCCTGCCAATCGCTGGCGTTGATATGCAAAGGAAGTGCCGATGCCGAGCTTGTTCGATCCGATCCAATTGGGTGCGGTGACCGCCGCCAACCGCGTGCTGATGGCGCCGCTGACGCGCGGTCGGGCGACCAAGGAACATGTGCCGACCCCGATTATGGCGGATTATTATGCGCAGCGCGCGACCGCCGGCCTCATCATTTCAGAGGCCACCGGCATCAGCCGCGAAGGGTTGGGCTGGCCGTTTGCGCCGGGCCTGTGGAGCGACGAGCAGGCGGAAGCGTGGGTGCCGGTGACCGGCGCCGTCCATGCGGCAGGCGGCAGGATTTTCGCGCAGATCTGGCACATGGGCCGGGTGGTTCATTCAAGCTATAATGATGGGGCGGCTCCCGTCTCTGCCTCTGCCACCACCGCGCCGGGCAAGGCGCATACCTATGTCGGGCGCCACCCCTATGACACCGCGCGCCCGCTTGAGCTTGCCGAGATCCCGCGCCTGATCGACGATTATGCGCGCGCGACCCGTCATGCCATCGCGGCGGGGTTTGATGGGGTGCAGATTCATGCCGCCAATGGCTATCTGATCGACCAGTTTCTGCGCGACGGCAGCAACCATCGCAACGACGCCTATGGGGGAGCGCCCGAAAATCGCATCCGCCTGCTGCGCGAAGTGACCGAGCGCGTCGCCGCGATCGCAGGCGCTGACCGCACCGCTGTCCGGCTGTCGCCCAATGGCGATTCGCAAGGGGTGGACGATAGCGATGCGCCCAGCGTCTTCGTGCCCGCCGCGCGTGCGCTGGCCGAAATTGGCATTGCATTCCTCGAACTGCGTGAACCCGGGCCCGAGGGGACGTTCGGGCGCACCGATGTGCCCCGCCAATCGCCCGCGATCCGCCAGGTGTTCGGCAACCCGCTGGTGCTCAATTCGGACTATCTGAGTGCGGAACAGGCGCAGGCGGCGATCGATTCGGGCGTGGCCGATGCGATTTCCTTTGGCCGCACCTTCCTTGCCAATCCCGATCTGCCCGCGCGCCTCCGGGCAGGGGCGCCGCTCAACACCGACGTCATGGCGACCTGGTATTCGCAAGGGGCAGAGGGCTATACCGATTATCCGGCGCTGGAGGCTGTGCCCGGCTGAGCGGTCCTTAGCCGATCGGGATAAACCGCAGTGGCAGCCCATCCTTCGGCCGGGGGATGGGCCATGCTTGCCACGTAACGCCTGCACCTTCGTCAAGCTCGATCCGGTAACGGCGGAGCAATTGCGCGACCAAAATCCGGGTCTGCATTTCGGCAAAGTGCAGCCCCAAACACATATGCGCGCCGCCGCCAAATGGGATCCATGCATATTTGTGGCGGCCCCGCACCGCCTCTGGCGCAAAGCGCATCGGGTCGAACCGGGTCGGTTCGGGCCAATGTTCGGGCATCTGGTGCGTATAGGCGGGTGACACCCCCACCGATGTGCCCGCCGGAATCCGGTAGCCGCCAAACTCAAAATCGCTCAGCGCGCGCCGCGGGAGTGAGGGGACAGGCGGCATCATCCGCAACGCCTCACGAAACGCATAGTCGGTGAGCGTCAGCCCGTCGAGCCGCCCGTGCACCAGCCCCGCATCGTCGTTTAGGCCGAGCGCCATTACTTCGTCACGCAGCCGGTCCTGCCACTGGGCATTGCGGCCCAGCAGCATGATGAGCGAGGTCGCCGATGAAGTGATCGTGTCGTGGGCGGCCATCATCAGGAAGTTCATGTGGTCGGCAATCGCATCGTCGGACAGCGGCTTGCCCGCCTCATCCACCGCGCGGCAAAAGTGCGAGAAGAAATCCTGCCCCTCGCCCGCCCGGCGGCGCGGGATTTCGCGCTTGAACATATCGATCAGATAGGCGCGTGCCTGCGTCCCCCGGCGCATTTGCGTGCCGGGCAGCGGGAGGCGGATCGGCGTGACGGAGGCTTGCACTTCATCGACAAACGCCTGATTGATCCGCTTTGCCTCTGGTCCCAAGTTCATACCCAGAAAACTCTCGGCAGCCAGATCAAGCGTCAGCGTCTTGATCGCGTCGTAAAAGCGCATTGGCCGGTTGGCCCAGCCAGCAACGGCGGCGGCAATCCCCCGGCTCAACTGCTCGGCATAATGACGCATGGGCTCGGGCTTGAACGCGACGGACAGCGTGCGGCGATCGGCACGGTGCTGATCGAAATCCATCAACATCAACCCGCGCGGGAACAACAGGTTGAGCAGCGGTCCCCAGCCTTGTTCGGATGAAAAAATGCGTTCGCGGTCGAACAGCACCAGTTCATTCGCCTCTGGCCCGAGCAGCGTGACGGTGGTGCCGCCCAGCGCGGTGTTGCGATAGACGCGGCCATAAGTGGCGACCATGCGCTTCCCGAATGCCACCGGATCGCGCAGCATTGCAAAGGTATTGCCGATCAGCGGCAAGCCGTCCTCGCCGGGAATATGGCGCAATGCGTCGGCGGATTGCTTGGGGTGCCAGTGCGGGTTCGCCGCAAATGTATGCGCATAGGCCATGGCGGCGCCCTCTCTCCCGCGGTTATTTACAGGCGTATAAGTAGCGCGGTCCGCTCCGCCAAGCGCTTATCGCGCGCGCCGTGCCCGCCAGTCGGCGGCGCTCTGGCCCCAGGCGTCAACCACGGCTTCGTGAAACGGTTCGGGCAAGCGCGTCGGGCCCCGGTTGGTCGACCCTAGCCGCTGTGCGAGCGCGATCGAGCGGGTATTGGCGGGGTCGATCACATGGATCACCTCGTCCCAGCCCAGCGCATCGAACACATAATCGATCGCCGCGACGGCGGCTTCATGGGCTAACCCCCGCCCGGCGAAGCGCGGGCTCACGCCCCAGCCGACTTCCTTTCCGGGCCAGTCTTCCGGTTCCCACGGGCCGATCCGGCCGATCCACGCGCCGCTAGCCTTGTCGATCACGGAGAACATCGCATAGCCCCGGATCGCCCACGCGCCACGCATTGCGCAAAGCTGGCGCCAGGTGCCGCTGCGCCCGGTTGTGCCGCCGATGAAGCGCATCGTCGCTTCATCCGCCGTCATCGCACACCAGTCGTCGAGGTCGGCGGCCTCGGGCACACGCAGGATCAGCCGTGCGGTCTCGATGACGGGATAGCTCATCCGAAACGCTGCTTCAGGGCGAGCATCGCGAGTGCTGCTTTGGCCGCCTCTCCACCCTTGTCCTTTTGTGCGGGGTCGGCGCGGACCAGCGCTTGCGCCTCATCCTCGGTGGTCAAAATGCCATTGCCGATCGCCAGGCCATCCATGCTGAGCGCCATCAGCCCGCGCGCGCTTTCGCCTGCCACGATTTCAAAGTGATAGGTTTCGCCGCGAATGACGACGCCAATCGCGACATAGGCTTCATATCGCCCGCTTTCGCTGGCAAGGGCGACTGCGCCCGGAATTTCGAGCGCCCCGGGGACGGTGATCGTCTCATGCGCATAGCCCGCATCCTCGATCGCGGCGCGCGCGCCCGCCAGCAACATGTCGTTCAGATGCTCATAAAATCGCGCTTCAACAATCAGGATGCGAGCCATCGGACTTCCTTATTCGCCAGCGGTGCAGGGGATGGGGCGTTCACCGACAATCGACAGGCCATAGCCTTGCAAGCCGACCAGCGTGTGGTGGGTGTTGGTCAGCAGCACCATATCCTGCACGCCGAGTTCGGCCAGCACTTGCGCGCCGATGCCGTAATCGCGCAGCTCCTCGACTTGCGGATCGCCCGCGCCCTTGCCCTCATGGCGCAGCGCGATGAAGCGCGAGACAAGGCCCGGCATCGGCTTGTTGATGACGACGATCACCCCGGTGCCCTCGTTGGCGATCAGCGCCATCGACTGGGCAAGCAGGCCGGAACGTTCGGATTCCTCGCCAAACACATCGACGAACATCGACATGGTGTGCATCCGCACCAGTGTGGGGCGGTCGGCGGCGATCTTGCCCTTTTGCAGCGCGATCAGCTCGTCGCCGGTCGCCTTGTTGCGGAACGTCATCGCGCGCCATTCCCCACCCCAGCGGCTGTGGAAAGTCAGCTCCGCGGTCTTTTCAACCAGATGGTCGTGGCGGCGGCGATAGGCGATCAGGTCGCGGATTGTGCCGATCTTCAGCCCGTGCGCCTGCGCAAAGGGGATGAGGTCGTCCATGCGCGCCATGGACCCGTCATCCTTCATGATCTCGCAAATCACGCCCGACGGGTTCAGCCCGGCCAGCCGCGCGACATCGACTGCCGCCTCGGTATGACCGGCACGAACCAGCACGCCGCCATCACGCGCGACCAGCGGAAAGACATGGCCGGGTGTGACAATTTCATCCTTGCCCTTGGACGCATCAATCGCGACCGCAATGGTGCGCGCGCGGTCATGCGCCGAGATGCCCGTTGTCACGCCGTCGCGTGCTTCGATCGATACGGTAAAGGCGGTTTCGTGGCGGGTGCCGTTCGCCCGGCTCATCAGCCCCAGTCCAAGCTGATCGACGCGCGCGCGCGACAGGGACAGGCAGATCAGCCCGCGCCCATGCGTTGCCATGAAGTTGATCGCATCGGGCGTCGCCATTTGCGCGGGGATGACCAGGTCCCCCTCATTCTCGCGGTCTTCGTCATCGACGAGGATGAACATGCGGCCGTTGCGCGCTTCCTCGATAATCTCCTCAATCGGCACGAGCACGTCGGCGTCGTCGCTGGCGAATAATACAGCCTCCAGCTTGCGCAGCGTCTCTGCCGTCGGGTTCCAGTCGGGTGCGTCGATATCGCGCAGTGTATTGGCATGCAGCCCGGCGGCGCGCGCAAGGCCGGAGCGTGACATGCCCCCTTCGGTGACGAGGCGGCGGATGCGATCGATCAGACTAGTGCTCATGCGGAACGACATATCACATCAGAATGTGAATTCAAGCATCAATAATCACACTATCGTGTAAATGCTCGATATTGCTCCATTCGGAAAAGATAGCGCGCGATCACGTCAATCTCGATATTGACCGGCTGCCCCGGTGTGAGCGTGCCCAGCGTCGTCACTGCCTGTGTATGCGGGATCAGGTTGATCGCGAACTGCGTGGCGCCGCCGGGTTCGTCGAACACCTCGTTTACCGTCAGCGAAACGCCATCGACCGTCACCGACCCCTTGGCCGCGACATAGGGCGCAAGGGTTGAGGGCAGGCTGATCTTGATTTTCTTGGAATCGCCCTCGGGCTCGACGCTCACGACTTCGCCGATACCGTCGACATGGCCGGTCACGATATGCCCGCCCAGCTCGTCGCCGAGCTTCATCGCGCGCTCCAGATTCAGCCGGTGACCGACCGCCCAGTCGCCTTGCGCGGTGCGGCGCAGCGTTTCGCCCGACACATCGACTGCGAACCATCCCGGCGCGCCCGCCGCTGACTTGTCAACCACGGTCAGGCACACGCCCGAACACGCGATCGATGCCCCCAGGTCGATGTCGCCGGTGTCGTAGCTCGTGCGGATGACGATGCGCGTGTCGCCGCGCTGCTCCACCGCGTCGATCGTACCGATGTCGGTGATGATCCCCGTAAACATGCTGCGCTCCCCCTTATCCCCGGACATAGGCGTCCAACCGGTCGCTGCCAAGCATCCGACTGTCGACCAGGCGCCAACGACCATGCGCGTCGGCCAGCGCGGCAAGGCCAATATCGCCCAGCGCCGCCTTGCCCGCGCCCAACAGGATCGGCGCGCGGTAGAGGAGGAGGCGATCGACCAGATCGGCGGCCACAAACGCGGCGGCGGTTGCCGCACCTCCTTCGACCATCACGTCGTTGATACCCTCGAGCGCGGCAATGTCGGCGGGCTGTGCAATCGCCCGCCAACCCTCCGGCGCACGCCCCTGCGTTAGCAAGATCCGCTGCGGCGTGCGATCCTCCAGCCCAGGCAGGCGGACATCGAGCTTGGGATCATCGGCCACAAACGTGCCGCGCCCGACCAGAATGGCGTCAGTCCGTGCGCGTTCGAGATGGGTGTGCGCGCGCGCTTGCGACCCGGTGATCCACCGGCTCTCGCCGCTCGCCAGCGCAATCTGCCCGTCCAGCGATGTCGCCAACTTTAACGTCACGGCCGGGCGGCCCAGCCGCTGGCGGGTCAGGAACCCGCGCATCGACGCCTCGGCATCGTCCGTGCGGCACCCGATGGCGACCGCGATTCCGGCTTCGCTCAGCCGTTCAAACCCGCGCCCGTCGATCTTGGGGAACGGATCCCGCGTCGCCGCCACGACGCGCGCGACGCCCGCCTTGACCAGCAGATCGGCACAGGCGGGGCCGCGCCCGCCGCGCACCGAACACGGCTCCAGCGTGACATAGGCGGTCGCGCCGCGCGCGGAGTCACCCGCTTGGGCAAGCGCCATCGCCTCGGCATGGGGCCGCCCGCCCGGCTGGGTCCAGCCGCGCCCCACCACGCGGCCTTCGTGGATAATCACACAGCCAACGCACGGATTGGGCGCGGTGCGCCCGCGGCCTCGCTCGCCCAGCGCAAGTGCGGCACCCATCCAGCGCGCATCATCGGCGGTGGTGGTCAGAAGCCGTAAGCCTTCAGCTTGTCGTCAATCGCCTTGAACTCGGCCTGCCGCTTTTTCTGCAAACGGTCGAGCTCGGCCTTGATCGCGGCCTGTTTCACCCGATCGATCTTTTGCTGCGCGCGGATTTCGGCGTCGGTCCGGTCGGCGCGCCATTGCTCGACGTAAATGATCTTGCGGTCATAGGGCACTTCGATGCTGCGGCTGTCGTTGACCAGCAGCGTGACCAGAAATGTCGTCACGGCAATTGCCAGAAACAGAAAGGCAATTTCATAGGGGTGACGTCGCGCGAGATAGCGGCGCAGGTCCATGATCGCCCGAACCGGGGCAAAGCGCGCAAAGAAATACATGACCGCGAAGATAGAGCAGGAAAAGCCCGCCCGCTATCGCAAACTGCCCTTCCCCTTGCCGTGATGCGAATCGGCGTTCTAAGGACCGTGATGATTACCGGCACGATGGCACCGGCCCAACCTAACCCCGATCGGGAGCGCGCGCATGAAATTGATGACCGGCAATTCCAACCTGCCGCTGGCAAAGGCGGTCGCCGATTATCTTGAGATCAAGGTGACAGACGCGAGCGTGCGCCGCTTTGCCGATGAGGAAGTGTTTGTCGAAATCAACGAAAATGTCCGCGGCGAGGACGTGTTCGTGCTCCAGTCGACCGGCTATCCGGCCAATGACAATCTGATGGAGCTGCTGATCTGCATCGACGCGCTGCGCCGCGCCTCGGCCAAGCGGATTACGGCGGTCATTCCCTATTTCGGCTATGC
>DHHS01000021.1:8633-8907 GCA_002403415.1 Sphingomonas sp. UBA4766
TCATTCCCTATTTCGGCTATGCGCGTCAGGACCGAAAATCGGGGTCTCGCACCCCTATTTCGGCGAAGCTGGTTGCCAATCTCATTACCGTGGCTGGCGCGAATCGTGTGCTGTCGATCGATCTCCATGCCGGGCAGATTCAGGGCTTTTTCGACATTCCGACCGATAATCTGTTTGCGGCTCCGGTGATGTCGGCCGATATCCTCGCACGCTATGGCGGGCGCAACCTGATGGTGGTCTCTCCCGACGTCGGCGGCGTGGTGCGCGCGCGGGC
>DHHS01000021.1:9259-34233 GCA_002403415.1 Sphingomonas sp. UBA4766
TCGTCGACAAGCGCCGCGAGCGCGCAGGCGAGTCCGAAGTCATGAACATCATCGGCGATGTCGAGGGGCGCTTCTGCATCTTGATCGACGATATCGTCGATTCGGCGGGCACACTCTGCAACGCTGCCGCCGCGCTGAAGGCTGCGGGCGCCGAAGAAGTCGTTGCCTATTGCACCCACGGCGTGCTGTCGGGTGCGGCGGTCGCGCGGGTGGAGGGGTCGACGCTGACCGAACTCGTCATCACTGACACGATCGGCAGCCACGAGATTGTGAGCGCCAGCGCGCGTATCCGCCACCTGACGATCGCGCCGCTGCTCGGCGAAGCGATCCGCCGGATTGCCGACGAATCGAGTGTGTCGAGCCTGTTTGATTGAGCGCGACGGAGGCAGGCCGGTGCAAAGCGACGAGGTTGTGCGTCTTTGCCAATGTTTTGAACGGGAAAATCTGGCCTTTTGGGTCGATGGCGGCTGGGGGGTTGATGCGTTGTTGGGCCGACAAACGCGACCGCACAGCGATCTCGACCTCGCGGTGAACCTTGCCGATCTGGCGGCATTCGATCGGCTGTTGCAGCATCAGGGGTATGCGCGCATTGCGCGTGACCATGATCCCGAATGGAATTGGGTGTTGCGGCATCAGTCCGGGCGATCGGTGGACTTGCACGGATTTGTTCGGGATGCGATGGGCAATGGCATTCTGGGTGATCCTGGCGAGGGGTCAAGCTATCCCGCAGGGGCGCTTGAGGGGCGCGGCGCGATAAGTGGCTTCGCGGTCGGCTGCATCGCTGCACCCTTTGTGCTGGCGTTCAGGAACGGCTTCGAGCCGCGTGACCTGGATCGTCACGATGTCACGGCACTCTGCGCTCAATTCGGCTTCGCGCTCCCGAGCCGCTTTCGGATCTAACCGCCGGTCAGGATTTTTCCAGCGCGCCGCGAGCGTCACGCACCCCGGCCCGCCCGCGCCGCTTAAGCTCCGCCTTTAACGCCTCTGGCTTGGGCGCGATCAGGAAGCCGAAGCTTACCGTGCCTTCCTTGGTCTCGACGACATGGTGCAGCCGGTGCGCCTGCACGATCCGCTTCATATAGGCGGAACGCGCGACATAGCGGTTGGGCCAGCGCTGGTGCACGATGATGTCGTGAAACCCAAGGTAAATCGCGCCATAGGCCGCAATCCCTGCCCCCACCCACGTCGCCCAACTGCCCCAGGTGCCGCTGGTCCCGAGCAGCAGCAGCGCGATTGAGGGCGCCGCAAAAATCACGAAATAGGCGTCGTTCAACTCCCAAAAGCCGGTGCGCGGGCGGTGGTGGCTTTCGTGCAGGAACCAGCCAAAGCCATGCATCACCCAACGGTGCGCGATATAGGCCACGCCCTCCATCGCCGCGACGGTCAACAAGAACAGGGCAACGCCAATGATGAGCGACATGGGTGCGTTATAATCGCTGTCGTGCCGCTTGGCGAGCGGGCCTGAAGCCGGTGTCGGTATGTGGTCTGGATTCGCGCCTGCGACTGTGCTTAGGGGAGAAGTAAATCTTCCAGCGACGCGAAAGGGCCTGCCCCATGAACATTCACGAATATCAGGCCAAGGAACTGCTGGCGAAATTCGGTGTGCCGGTGCCGGCGGGCTTTGCGGCGATGAGCGTCGACGAGGCGGTGGCAGCGGCGGCGAAGCTGCCGGGGCCGCTCTATGTCGTGAAGGCGCAGATTCACGCCGGCGGGCGCGGCAAGGGCAAGTTTGTTGAATTGCCGCCTGAGGCCAAGGGCGGTGTGCGGCTCGCCCGGTCGGCGGACGACGTGCGTGCTGCCGCCGCCGATATGCTCGGCAACACGCTCGTCACCGTGCAGACGGGGGAGGCCGGCAAGCAGGTCAACCGGCTCTATGTGACCGACGGCGTTGATATTGCACGTGAATTCTACCTCGCGCTGCTCGTCAATCGCGCGACTGGGCGGATCGGCATGGTGGTCTCGACCGAGGGCGGTATGGACATTGAAACCGTGGCGCATGACACGCCGGAAAAGATTCACACGATCGACATTGATCCCGCGACCGGCTTCATGCCGCATCACGGACGCAGCGTGGCCGCAGCCCTTGGGCTGACGGGCGATCTCGCAAAGCAGGCGGCCAATGTTGCGGCAAAGCTCTACGACGCCTTCCTCGGCACCGATGCGGCGCAGATCGAAATCAACCCGCTCGCAGTGACGGCCGATGGCAAGCTGCTCGTGCTCGACGCGAAAGTCGGGTTCGATTCGAACGCGCTGTTCCGTCACAAGGACCTGATGGAGCTGCGCGACGAGACGGAGGAAGATCCCGCCGAACTCGAAGCGTCGAAATATGACCTTGCCTATATCAAGCTTGATGGTGACATTGGCTGCATGGTGAATGGCGCCGGGCTGGCGATGGCGACGATGGACATCATCAAGCTGAACGGCATGTTCCCGGCCAATTTCCTTGACGTCGGCGGCGGCGCGTCGAAGGAAAAGGTGACGGCGGCGTTCAAGATCATCCTGAAAGACCCCAATGTGAAGGGCATCCTGGTCAACATCTTCGGCGGCATCATGCGCTGCGACATCATCGCCGAAGGGATTGTCGCGGCGGCCAAGGAAGTAAATTTGTCGGTGCCGTTGGTGGTCCGGCTTGAGGGGACGAATGTCCAGGCGGGCAAGGACATTCTTGCCGGGTCGGGCTTGGCGATTGTCCCCGCCAATGATTTGGGCGACGCGGCCAAGAAGATTGTCGCTGAGGTGAAGGCCGCCGCATAACGAATTGCCGCCTGGCGCCGATCAGCGCAGGCGATGTGGAGAGGAAGCCAATGAAAATCCTGGTCCCTGTCAAGCGCGTGCTTGACTATAACGTAAAGCCGCGGGTCAAAGCCGATGGCACTGGCGTCGATCTCGCCAATGTCAAGATGAGCATGAACCCGTTTGACGAAATCGCGGTCGAAGAAGCGATCCGCCTGCGCGAAAAGGGCGTCGCGACCGAAATTGTGGCCGTTTCGATCGGCGAGGCCAAGGCGCAGGAAACGCTGCGCACCGCGCTGGCCATGGGCGCTGACCGCGCGATCCTGGTGACGACCGACGACAAGGTTGAACCGCTTGGTGTCGCCAAGCTGTTGAAAGCGATTGCCGACGAAGAAGCGCCCGGCCTCATCATCCTGGGCAAGCAGGCGATTGACGACGACAATAACCAGACCGGCCAGATGCTCGCCGCCCTCACCGGCTGGGGCCAGGGCACTTTTGCCAGCGCGGTTGAGGTGAGCGGCGATACGGTGACCGTCACGCGCGAGATCGACGGCGGCGCTGAAACGGTATCGCTCGCACTCCCCGCGATTGTGACCACCGACTTGCGGCTCAACGAACCGCGCTACGCCTCGCTCCCGAACATCATGAAAGCGAAGTCCAAGCCGCTCGCGACCAAGACAGCGGCGGATTACGGCGTCGATATCGCGCCGCGCCTCACCACGCTGAAGGTCGAGGAACCCGCCAAGCGCCAGGCAGGTGTAAAGGTGGCGGATGTCGATGAACTGATCGGCAAGCTCAAGGCTTTGGGAGTAGTGGCATGAAGACGCTGGTATGGGTTGAGCATGACGGCGTCGCCGTCAAGGACGCCACGCTGTCGGCGGTGACCGCAGCGGGCCAATTGGGCGAGGTGCATCTGCTGGTCGCCGGGCATGGTGTCGGCGATGTCGCGGCCGCAGCGGCGGCGATTGCGGGCGTCGGCAAGGTGCATCTGGCGGACGACGCGGCCTATGCTCATGCGCTCGCGGAAAATGTCGCACCGCTGGTGGCTGCGCTGATGGGCCATCATGATGCGTTTGTCGTGCCGTCGACATCGACGGGCAAGAACATCGCCCCGCGCGTCGCAGCACTCCTCGATGTGATGCAGATCAGCGACATTTTGTCGGTGGAGGGCGATGCCACCTTCACCCGGCCGATTTACGCTGGCAATGCGATTGCAACGGTTAAGTCGTCGGACGCCAAGCTGGTGCTGACGGTGCGCGGCACTGCCTTTGCCAAGGCGGCCGCAACCGGCGGTTCGGCGACGATCGAAGCAGTCGCTGCAACGGGCGATAGCGGCAAGGCGACCTTTGTCTCGTCCGAAATCGCCAAATCGGAGCGGCCCGAACTGACGAGCGCCAAGATCATCGTCTCGGGCGGGCGCGCTTTGCAGAACAGCGAGAATTTCCAAACGATCATCGAACCGCTCGCCGACAAGCTGGGCGCGGGCGTTGGCGCGAGCCGCGCGGCGGTCGATGCGGGCTATGTCCCCAATGACTATCAGGTCGGCCAGACCGGCAAGATCGTGGCGCCGGAAGTCTATATCGCGGTCGGCATTTCGGGCGCGATCCAGCATCTGGCGGGGATGAAGGATTCAAAGACGATCATCGCGATCAACAAGGACGAAGACGCGCCGATCTTCCAGGTGGCGGACATTGGTTTGGTGGGCGATCTGTTCAAGATCGTGCCGGAGCTGACGGGGAAGCTTTAAGCCGCTGCGGAATATGTTAGGAAAAGGGCGTCGCACGTCGGTTGCGGCGCCCTTTTTTGTCTGGGGGTTACCATGCTGCTGCCGCTGTTCGTTGCGCTCGCCGCGCCCACTGCACCCGCCGATGACGCCGCGCTCAAGGCACGGGTCGAGCGCGTGCTGACGGCAAACCCGGTGGTCGACGGGCATAATGACTTGCCCTGGGAAATCCGCACCAAATATGCAGCCAAGGTCGAGGCGGTCGACCTGACGAAAGACACGTCGAGCCTGCCGCTGCCGCTCCAGACCGACATTCCGCGCCTGCGCCGGGGCCATGTCGGCGCGCAATTCTGGTCGGTGTGGATCACCGCCGACAATCTCGGCCCGCGCGCGGTCGAAATGACGCTGGAGGCAATCGACATTGTCGCGCGCATGATCGCGGCCAACCCCAATGTTTTCGAACGCGCCGGGACTGCGGCCGATATCCGCCGGATTAGCGCCGCCGGCAAGATTGCAGCGCTGATGGGAGTCGAGGGCGGCCACCAGATTGACGGGCGGCTGTCGGTGTTGCGGCGCTATTATGAGCTTGGCGTGCGCTATATGACGCTAACCCATACGCTCAGCCTGCCATGGGCCGATGCCTCGACCGATGCGCCGCGTAGCGGCGGGCTGTCCGCGTTCGGGCGGCAAGTCGTGGCGGAGATGAACCGGATCGGCATGATGGTGGACATCAGCCATGTGTCGGACGCGACGATGGCCGCGGTGCTGGCAGTGACCAAGGCGCCGGTGATTGCGTCGCACTCCTCGGCGCGCGCGCTTGATGATGCGCCGCGCAATATCCCTGATGATCTGCTGGCGAAAATCGGCACGAATGGCGGCGTGGTGATGGTCAATTTCTATCCCAGTTTCGTGTCGCAAGCCTGGCGCGACTGGGACAAAGCGCGCAGCGACTATGCACGCTCGGTCGGTGCATCGGCCGACGCTTATGGTGCCAATGCGGCGGCCCCTCTGATCGCATGGGAACGCCTGCATCCGGAACCCGTCGTCACCTCGGCAACGATTGCCGATCATGTCGAGCATATCGCGCGGATTGCGGGCAAGGGTGCGGTCGGGCTGGGCAGCGATTATGACGGGATCAACGGCACCGCGCCGCGCGACATGACCGGGGTCGACGGCTATCCGGCGCTGTTCGTCGAACTGGCGCGGCGGGGGTGGAGCGATGCCGAGCTTGCCGGGCTTGCCCAGGGCAATGTGCTGCGGGTGATGGCGCGGGCAGAGGCGGTGGCGGCAAGCATGGCGGGCATGCCGCCGATCGATGCGACCGACCGGCCCTAATCCCTCTCAAAACCCGGACAAAAAACTGGCGAGATTGGCCCCGAGCGCTGGGATCGCATAACCCCCCTCCATCAGCAGGACCGTGGGAAGGCCGCTTGCGGCGATATCGCGGGCCAGCACGGCATAGTCGGCGGTCGTCAGCTTGAAATGGCTGATCGGATCATCCTCCCATGTGTCGGCGCCGAAACTGACGACGAGCAGATCGGGGCCGAACGCCGCGATTGCGGCCAGCGCGGTTGCTTGGGCGGCGCGAAACGCGTCGAGCGTTGTCCCCTGCGGGAGCGGCAGGTTGAGCGTCGCACCCAATCCCGCTCCCTCGCCGCGCTCATCGGCATGGCCCCAGTAAAAGGGGTAGTCGGTCGCGGGATCGGCGTGGACGCTTGCGTAAAAAACATCACCGCGCGACCAGAATATGTCCTGCGTGCCATTGCCATGGTGATAGTCGATGTCGAGGATCGCGACGCGCCGCGTGCCTGCATCGCGCGCGGCCTGTGCGGTAATCGCGGCGGCGTTCAGATAGCAATAGCCGCCCAGATAATCCGCGCCCGCATGATGCCCCGGCGGGCGGCACAGCGCAAAGGCGGCCCGATCGCCCCCGGTCACCGCGCCGAGTGCGGCGAGTGCCGACTGCACACTCCAATAGGCCGCGTCATAGCTGTGCGGGGTCAGCGGGGTGGAGGCATCGAAACTATACTGCCCGATCAGCGCGTCGATCCGGCTGAGGTTGAGCGGGCGGCGACCAACCACGGGCCAGACATAGCCGATCACATCACCCGGCCGCCCGGCGGCTGACCAGCGGGCGGGGGCATTGCGCAAAAACGCCAGATAACCGGCATCATGCACCGCGCGAATGGCGGCGTCGCCATGGTCAGCGGGCGTCTCGACCGGCCCGACCCCGCTGAGCATCGCGTCGGCGCGTGCCGGGCTTTCGGCATAGTCGATAAAGCCGCCATTGTGCAGTTCCTGCGCTGGCGCATGCAGCCGCTGCGCCGGTGCGAAAAATGTGCGCATCGCCTATCCTTCTTGCTTGGCGGGCTTGGGTCGGCCCGCCCACCACAACACACCGAACCCCGCCAGCGCCGACAGCACCGAGCCGGTCAGGACACCGATCTTTAGCTCCGCCTCCAGCATCGCATTCCCGGGAAAGGCAAGCCCGCCGATGAACAGGCTCATCGTAAAGCCAATCCCCGCCAGCAGCGCGACGCCGTAAATCTGCGCCCAGCGCACCCCGTGCGGCCGCCGCGCAATCCCGATTCGTTCGGCGAGCGCGATCCCGCCCACGATCCCGCCCTGCTTGCCGATAAAGAGCCCGCCCGCAATCGCGAGCACCAGCGGCTCGGCGAGGATCGTGAGCGATAGCCCGGCGAGCGAGACGCCGGCATTGGCAAAGGCGAACAGCGGCACAATGGCATAGGCGACCCAAGGGCTCAGCCCATGTTCCAGCCTGTGGAGCGTCGAATGCGCGCTGTCGGGGGCGCCCTCGGTTCGCTCAAACGGAACAAAGGCGGCGGCGACCACGCCCGCAATCGTCGCGTGCACGCCCGACATCAGCACCAGCCACCACAGCAGCGCAAACGCCGTCAGATAGGGCCAGATCGCCCGCACGCCCCGCCGGTTCATCGCCGCCATGCCCGCGACCACGCCGCTTGCCGCTGCCAGCGCGCCCCAATCGATGCCATGGCTATAGGCCACCGCGATAATCGCGACCGCGCCCATATCATCGACAATCGCCACCGTCGTCAGGAACAGCTTGAGCGCGGGCGGCACCCGCGGCCCCAGCAGCGCCATGACGCCAATCGCAAATGCGATATCGGTCGCCGCCGGAATCGCCCAGCCGCGCACCAGCGCCGGATCCCGCCCGGCGATCAACAGATAGACCAGCGCGGGTGCGGCCATCCCCGCCGCAGCGGCAATCACCGGCAAGCGCCGCCGCGCGGGGTTCGCCAATTCGCCGTCGACCAACTCGCGCTTGATCTCCAGCCCGACGAGCAGGAAAAACAGCGCCATCAGGCCGTCATTGATCCACAAATGCACTGTCATCGGCCCGATCGCCGGCGCGAGCACCGGCCCGGTCGCGTGGTGGAGCGCATCGTGATAGAATTCGCGCGTCATGGCCATGTTGGCAATGACCAGCGCGGCGAGCGTTGCCGCGATCAGCACGATCCCGCCAATCGCTTCGCTGCGCAAAAAAGCCCGGAGCGCAGAGGCGACCCGGCGGCGTTGTGTTCTCATTCTGGCTCCCCTTTTGCGCCCGACGCCGCTAACGCGCCAGCGCCTCGGCGATCAGCGCGCGGCTGTTGGCGATGCCGTATAGCGCAATAAAGCTGCCCATGCGCGGTCCTTGGGCCGACCCCAGCAGTGTCTCGTAAAGCGCCTTGAACCAGTCGCGCAGCGTTTCGAACCCGCCCGTCTTGCCGATTTCATAGACGATGTTCTGAATATCCTCCGCCGCGGTGTCGGGCGCAAGCTTGGCAAGTTCGGCGTCCAGTGCGGCAAGGGCGGCTCGCTCCACGCCTGCGGGAGCGCGGCGCACCAGCGTGGGGGCCACGAAATCGCGGTTATAGGCCAGCGCCTTGTCGATCAGCGTGTCGAGCGCGGGGTGGGCGGCGGGGGTAGCATCCGCGACATAATTGCCGAGATACCCCCATACCTGCTCGCGCGTCGCCTGTGCGCCCATCACGCCGACCAGGTTGAGCAGCAGCCCGAACGTCACCGGCAGGCTGTCAGCGGGCGGCGGGCCGTTGTGGATGTGGTGGACCGGGTTGCCCAGCCGCTGCTCGACGGGTTGGTCGGCATAGGCGGCGCAGAACTGCCAATATTCGTCGACCGCGCGCGGAATGACGCCCATGTGCAGCGACTTGGCCTTTTTCGGCTCGCGGTAAATGTAGAACGCCAAGCTTTCGTCCGAGCCATAGCGCAGCCATTGTTCAAGGCTCAGTCCATTGCCCTTAGACTTTGAAATCTTCTCGCCGCGCTCGTCGAGGAACATCTCATAGTTGAACCCCTCGGGCGGGCGGGCGCCGAGCACACGGGCGATCTTGCCCGACTGAATGACCGAATCGATCAAATCCTTGCCTGCCATTTCATAATCGACGCCCAGCGCCACCCAGCGCATCGCCCAATCGACCTTCCATTGCAGCTTGGCCTGCCCGCCCAGAACCGATTGCGTGATGCGGTCGCCATCGTCGGTAAAGGTGATGATCCCCGCGTCGGCATCCACCACTTCGACCGGCACTTGCAGGACAACACCCGATTTGGGGCTGACAGGCAGGACCGGGGAATAGGTTGCGCGCCGCTCTGCTCCCAGGGTTGGCAGCATGACGTCGAGGATCGCCTGATAATGACGCAACACGCTCTTCAGCGCGTCGTCAAACCGACCGCTCGCGTAATAATCGCTGGAGGAGGCAAATTCATAATCAAAGCCGAATTGATCAAGGAACGCGCGCAACATCGCGTTGTTATGCGCGGCAAAGCTGTCATGCGTGCCGAACGGATCGGGAATCCGGCTGAGCGGTTTGCCTAGATGTTCGGCGAGCATTCCCTTGTTCGGGACATTGTCGGGTACTTTGCGCAGGCCGTCCATGTCGTCCGAAAAAGCGATCAACCGGGTCGGCATGTCGGACAAAGCCTCAAATGCATGGCGCACCATTGTTGTGCGTAGCACTTCGTTGAACGTGCCGATATGCGGCAGGCCTGAGGGGCCATAGCCAGTTTCAAACAGCACCGCCTCACCGCCCGGCTTGCCGCTCGGATAGCGTTTGAGCAGCTTGCGCGCTTCTTCATAGGGCCAGGCTTTAGCTGTGAGCGCGGCGGCGCGCAGCGTGGCGGCGTCGATCGGGGGTTCGGAAGCATCGGTCATTGAGCCAGCGGTCCTAGCGAAGCCGCGCGCGCGCTGCTAGACCCGATGCAGCGCTATGCCGAGCAAGCCCCGCCCTATCGCCGAACGCGAGCGCATCGATCGCAGCGTTTTTGAGGCAGAGATTGTGCCCGCCGCCCAACCCGTGGTGTTGCGCGGGCAAGTGAGTGACTGGCCGCTGGTGGCCGCGGCGGTTGCGTCCGATGCGGCGTTCTGCGCGGCGTTGCGCGCGCAGGCAAGCCCGGTCGCGGGGGAGGCCTGGTTCGGCCCGCCTGTGATAGACGGGCGCTTTGGCTATGACGACACGCTGACCGCGCATAATTTCGACCGGCGGCTGGCGACGGTTGACCAATTGCTCGACTTGATCATGCGCCAGCGTGATGACGTGGCGCCATGGGCGATTTACGCGGGCGCGATGCCGGTGGCGCGGCATGTGCCGGGCTTTGCTGCAACGCACGCCATGCCGCTGATCGATGCCGACCGGCACATGCTGGTCTCGCTCTGGCTCGGCAATCGGACGAAAACGGCAGCGCATTGGGATTTGCCGCAAAATCTGGCGTGTGTGCTCGCCGGGCGGCGGCGCTTCACCCTGTTCCCCACCGACCAAGTCGCCAATCTTTATGTCGGGCCGATCGATTTTACCCTCGCGGGCCAGCCGTCGAGCCTGGCTGATATCGAGAAGCCTGATTTTGAGCGTTATCCAAAGCTTGCAGAGGCGTTTGACCATGCGCTGACCGCCGAACTGGCACCGGGCGACGTGATCTATATGCCGAGCCTGTGGTGGCACGCGGTGACCGGGCTGGAGCCGCTTGGGGCAATGATCAACTATTGGTGGCGCGACGGCCCGGCGCGGATGACGACGCCGATGTTGTCGCTCAAACACGCGCTGATGACGATGGCGGGGCTTCCGCCCAATGAAAAAGCGGCGTGGCGGACGATGTTTGAGCATTATCTGTTCTGCGATGATCCCGTCGCGCATCTGCCACAGGGTGCCCGCGGCATCTTGGGCGAGCTGTCAACTGAAGCGCGCCAGCGTCTGGTCGCCGAGCTCTCAGCAGCGCTGCGCCCGTAAAACGTTGCCAATCCGTTCTTTGGGCGCGACAAGGAGCCAATGACCGCGCTTCCCTATCCCGCGCTGCATGTTAGCCATGGTGGTATCTGGGTGGCCGCCGATACCACCCGTTCGCCGTCGCGCGGCGAGGCGATCCGCATGGCTGCTGACACGCCGATGATCCTGCTCAACGCGCCGTTGGTCGCGCAGCGGCTGGGCTATGCCGAGCTGTCGGGGCTCGATGTGCTGGAACTGTTCGCGTTTCTCTACCCTGCGCGCTTCATGGTGCCGACCGCGCGCGGGTTGGCGGCGGCAACCGGGCTAGCGCCGCCAGGGCGTGACGCCGATGTGGCGGCTTTCCTGCGCGTGGCGACTGAGCGGTTGCTGGCCGCGGCAAGCGGCGATTGGCCCGAGCGCGAGGGCGCGTGGACATCGCTGCAAACGCTTGCGCGTCTGCGCTGGGCCTGGGCACCGCTGCTGGCCGGGCGGATTGCCAAGCCCGAGAAGGGTGAGGCGTTTTTGTTCACCCGCCTTCCTGAATGGAGCGATACCCCGCCCCGCCCCGCGCCGCGCACCGTGACACTTGATCCCGGCGAGGCGCGCTCCCGCCTTGCCATGCTGACCGGGGAACAAGCCGAGCAACGCCCCGGCCAGCGTGCCTTTGCCGATGCAGCGTGCGCGGCCTTTGCGCCGCGTGACCGGCGTGACGCGCCGCAGCTGGTGCTGGCGGAGGCGGGGACCGGGATTGGCAAGACGCTGGGTTATCTCGCGCCCGCCTCGCTGTGGGCGCAGCAAGCAGGCGGCGCGGTGTGGGTGTCAACCTTCACCAAAACGCTGCAACGCCAATTGGCGCAAGAGACGCAGCGCCTGTTCCCTGATCCCGCCATCCGCCGCGCGAAAGTGGTGACGCGCAAAGGGCGAGAGAATTACGCCTGCCTGCTCAATCTGGAGGACGCGTTGCAGGGCGGCTTTGCGGGGCGCGCGGCGATATTGGCGCAGCTTGTCGCACGCTGGGCGGGCTATACCGCCGATGGCGATATGGTGGGCGGCGATTTGCCCGGCTGGCTCCCGACGCTGTTTCGGCGCAGTGGCGCGACCGCGCTGACCGACCGGCGCGGCGAGTGTGTCTATGCCGGATGCCCACACTACCGCAAATGCTTCATCGAACGTGCCGCGCGCGCCTCTGCTGCTGCCGATATCGTCATTGCCAATCACGCGCTGGTGATGGTGAACGCCGCGCGCGGTCGCGAAGTCGCGAACCGGCCGACGCGCTATGTCTTTGATGAGGGACATCATTTGTTCGACGCCGCCGATGCGATGTTTGGCGTCGCGCTGACGGGGGCGGAGACGATCGAGCTGCGGCGATGGGTGATGGGGCCAGAAGCGAATGCGCGCGGTCGCCGCCGGGGTCTGGCCGCGCGGCTTTCCGATGTGGCCAGCTATGATGCGGGCGGGGCTGAGGCGATCAATGCCGCCGCGCGCGCGGCGCAGGCGTTGCCGGGGGAGGGTTGGCTACAACGGCTTGGCGAGGGCGCACCCTTTGGGCCGATCGAGGCGCTGTTCGCGGCGGTGCGCGGGCTGGTCTATGCGCGCGGCGGGCAGCAGGAGAGCGGCCGCGATGACGCGGGCTATGGGCTGGAGACCGACCTGGCCGAGCCCGATGCCGCGCTGATCGAAGCCGCCGACCCCGCCGCCGCAGCGCTTGCCGCGTTGCACCAGCCGCTGGTCGCACTGGGGCGACGACTGGAGGCGGTGCTGGAGGAGGGGCCGGACTGGATGGATGGCCCGGCGCGGGCGCGGATCGAGGGTGCTGTCGCCGCGCTCGGTTGGCGGGCGGCGTTGGTGGCGGCGTGGCTCGCGCTGGTGTCGCGCATCGGCGCGCCTGCCGATCCCGATTTCGTCGATTGGCTCGCGGTCGACCGGGTGGAGGGGCGCGAATATGATCTTGGCCTTCACCGCCGCTGGCTCGATCCGACCAAGCCCTTTGCCGAGACGGTGCTGAAGCCTTCGCATGGCGCCCTCGTCACCTCGGCGACGCTGACTGCGGGCGGCGGCTGGGATGTGGCGGCGGCGCGCACCGGCGCGATCCATTTACCTGTCCCGCCCGTCCACTTCGAAGCACCCAGCCCGTTCGACTATGCCCAGGCCGCGCAAGTCATGATCGTCACCGATGTGAAGCGCGGCGACACCGCCGCCCTCGCCAATGCCTATGCCCGTCTCATCGTGGCGGCGGGCGGCGGCACGCTGGGGCTGTTCACCGCGATCCGCCGCTTGCGCGCCGTCCACGCCCGCATTGCCGACCGGCTCGCGCGCGAGGGGCTGGCGCTGCATGCCCAGCATGTCGACCCGATCGACACCGGCACGCTGGTCGATATTTTCCGTGATGATGCGCGCGCGTCGCTGCTCGGCACCGATGCGTTGCGTGACGGGGTGGATGTCCCGGGCCATTCGCTGCGGCTGGTGGTGCTGGAGGGCGTGCCCTGGGCCAAGCCAAGCGTGCTGCACGCCGCGCGGCGGCTGGCGGGTGGAGGGGCTGCCTATGATGATCGCATCGTGCGTGCGCGGCTTGCACAGGCCTTTGGCCGGTTGATCCGCCGCAGCGATGATCGCGGCGATTTCGTATTGCTCTCAGCCGCGATGCCCTCGCGCCTGCTCAGCGCCTTTCCCGCGGGCGTGCCGATTGCGCGGATCACCCTCGACGAAGCGGTCGCGCGGGTGCAATCGCGTCTTCCCTCCGTCACCCCCTTGGGGCATGACGCGAACGCCACGGCATAGAGAGAGGCGATGAAAAAGCTCACCCTGATGCGCCACGCCAAATCGGGCTATGGCGACCGTGCCGAACGCGATTTCGACCGCGTGCTGAACGCGCGGGGCGAACGGGCCGCCCTTGCGGTCGGGCGGGGCATGCGGCGCGCGCGGGCGCAGTTCGACCGGGTGATTGCGTCCGATGCGGCTCGAGTAGTGGGCACGGTGGCGATGGTGGAGCGCGGGCTGAGCCGTTCGCTCGGCGCTGACTGGGATCGGCGGCTCTATCTGGCGACGGCGCAGACGTTGCTCGACATCATCCATGCCCAACCCGCGACGGTCGATCACTTGTTGCTCGTCGGGCATAATCCGGGGCTTGAGGATCTGGTGCTGATGCTGGTCCCCGAATCAGCGGACGATTCCATTCGGGCGGCAATTTATGAAAAGCTCCCCACCGGCAGTGTGGTCGAGCTGGCGGTGGAGGGGGATGACTGGGCAGCGGTGACGACCGCGCGGCTGCTCCGCTTTACCCGACCGGTTGATCTGGATCCTGACCTCGCCCCCGACGCCGACGGAGATTAACCCTTCATCTTATCGCGCAGCGCGGCCAGCGCGCCGAACGGCCCGGTGCTGTCCTCGCTGGCGATACCTGCGGCAGCGAGCGCCGCCGCAGCGGCGGGGCCGCGCGGAAACGGATCGAGCGCGAGCGCCATTGTCTCGGCAACCGCCTCGCCCAGGTCGATTGTCGCGCCGTCATAGCTGATTGTGTCGAGCGCGTCGGCGGTCAGCTCGATCTCGTCCGCCGCGCTTGCCAGCGCTTCGGTGGCGACAAAACGCACAGCGATCGGCTCCTCAACGGCCACTGCAACGCTCTCATCCGTCACGACACATGCCTGGACGACGCGCGCGCACACTTGCCCCTCGGCAATAATGCCACTGGCGTCGCGCCACAGGCGCAGATTCGCTGAGAGTTCCTCGACCGCGCGCAAGCCGAACCGGGTGGCGAGCGCGGCGCATTCATCTGGCGTCGCGATGATGCTGACCGTGCGGGGCGCTGATCCAATCGCGTCGATCCGTTCAGGACGGGCGCATTCATTCGCGGTCATGGCAATGCTCCCGCGAGCAGTGCCGCAATCTCCTGTTCGGCCAGCGCGCGTGCAAATGCCTCCAGCCGCGCTGCGACCTGCGCAACCGGCGCCTCGCCCGGATCAACGCCGCGATAAAGGTTCCGCATCAGCGCGTCGCGCAGCTCACCCCCCGCCAGCCCGTCGCGATATGCGCCGATCCGCCCGCCGAGCATGCTCACCATCTGCCCCACCGATTTACCGATGCCGACATCGCCAACGCCGCTCTGGCGGAGCTGAGCATCCATGTCGGTGATGAACATTTCGGTCAGCGCAACCGACGGCGCGGCCCCCGCCGCATCGCTCTCGAGCCGGATCAGCACCAGCGACAGCACCGCCATAATCATGTCGAGCCGACCATCCATCGTATCGGCAACCCCGCCCGCCAGATACCAGTGCGGCTCGCGCCCGCGCGCGACGATCGCGGTGTAAAGCCCGTCGACTGCGGGGCTTTCGGGAGTGCGGCGTGCGCCCCACCCTTGCCAGAATCGTTTCATTCCATGCTGCCTTGTTTGCGCCTCTTGCCCGGCATATTGAGGGCGGGTGGGGCGGATGCAATGTGCGATCGCAATTGCCGCCGGTTTTGGAGGAATGGAATGCGAGTGGTTCTGGCGCGGATGGCCCCGATCATGGCCTTGGGTGCGGTCGCACTTACCAGCGCGTGCGCGCCACTGCGTGGGCATCAGGGCTATGTGATCGACGTTGATCTGGTCAATTCGGTGCAACCCGGCGTCGATAATCGCCAATCTGTCGCGCAAGTGCTGGGCAAGCCGAGCTTCACCAGCCAGTTTAACGAGGGCGAGTGGTTTTATGTGTCCCGCGATACCCGCTATTACGCCTATAACTCACCCAAGCCGAGCCAGCAGACCGTGCTGCGCATCCGGTTTGACGACAAGGGTGTGGTAAGCGCGGTCGACCGTACTGGTGTCGACCAAGTGGCCGCGATCCGCCCCTATGGCAAGATCACCCCGACGCTGGGCCGCAAGCGCAGTTTCTTCCGCGATCTGTTTGGCAATATCGGCGCGGTCGGATCGGGTGCGACCCCGGGCGGTGGCGGCGGCGGTGGGGGTGGCGGCGGGCGCCCCTGACGCGTTCGGGTGCTGTTACAATTTGTGACAACCATTTCACGAAGCTGACCAACGCATTCCCGCGCCGTTCAGGCCGACTCGGCCATATCCGTCTTCGACAGCGACACATTTGTTGCTGCCAGAACTGACGATGGGAGTATCCGAGATGAAAAAATTGATCCTTCTTGGGCTGTTGGCAGCGTCATTGGCACCGGCTGCCGCAAGCGCCCAGTCGCAGGCCGAAGTCCGTCGCAGCCAGCGCGAGGTGCGCGAGGAGCGGTTCGAGCTCGAACAGGCGTATCGATCGGGCGATCCGCGCCGCATCGCGCGCGAAAGCCGGGACTTGCGCGACGCCAAACAGGAATTGCGCGAGGATGTGCGCGACCGCAACCGCGCCTGGGCACGCGATGACTGGCGCGCCTATCGCAACGGCCACCCTGCACTTTACGCGCGCGGTGGCTGGGGGGCGCCGTTCCGCTACACCGCGTTTCGGCCCGGATTTCGGATTGCCCCAGTCTATTACGGGCCCCGCTATGTGATTGTCGACCCGTGGCGCTACCGGTTGCCGCCGGTGCGTGGGTATCAGCAATGGGTGCGCCATTATGACGATGTCGTGCTGGTCGACACCCGGCGCGGGCTGGTCGTGGATGTCTATCGCGGCTTTTGGCGCTGACGCCTGAGTATGCGGGGTTCGGGGCCGGTCCGGGGGTAAGCATCCTGGACCGGCCGTTTGCGCCTCACCGCACCGTGAACGCCACTTGGTCGACTACGCGCCCGCCCAGATCAACCAGGCGGATCAGGTGCCGTCCCGGCCCCGCCAAAACCAGCGGTGCGGCGTCCGCCGCGCCGAGATCGCGCCGGTCGAGCCAGAGCCGGTGCGCAGCCGCCTGTCCGCTCACCCCAATGCTCAACCGCTGGTGCGCGATCGGGATATCGGGGTCCAGTGCATAGACACTGCCCGATACCGGATTGGTGATGCGGGGCCGGCGCGCCGCCGCTGGTGCTGCCGCAAAGCGCGCCTGCCCCGTGCCGCGCAGGAAGTAATCAAACCGTGGCTGCTCGATGCCGCCCGCAAAGGTAATTGCGCGGCGCTCAATGCCGGCGGGCGGCGGCGGGGGGTTGCCATCCCCCTGATCGAGCGCGCGCATGACATCGCGCCACACGGGTGCTGCCCCACTGGTGCCCGAGACGGCGCGCATCGGATCGCCCTCCAGATTGCCGATCCACACGCCGACCGTATAGCGGCGCGAAAAGCCGATGCACCAATTGTCGCGCAAGCCCTTTGACGTGCCTGTCTTGACTGCAGCCCAGAACGGAAGGCTGAGCGCGGAATCGAGCCCGAACGTGACCGCGCGCGCATTCGAATCCGCCAGCATGTCGCCGATCAGCCATGCGGCCTGCGCGCTGGTGACGACCCGGTCGGGCCCCACCGGCGCGTCGGATGCCAGCCGCAGCGGCGACCAGCGCCCCCCGCGCGCCAGGCTGCGATAGGCGGCAACCTGTTCGAGCAGCGTGACCTCGGCCGAGCCCAGCGCCAGGCTGAACCCATAATATTGCCCATCCTCGCTCAGCCCGCGATAGCCCGTGTCCCATAGCCGATCGCGAAACGGTTCCACCCCCACGAGCAGCAGCGTGCGTACTGCAGGCACATTGAGCGACCCGGCAAGTGCGGTCCGCGCTGACACCGGCCCCTTGAAATCGCGGTCGTAATTTTGCGGCACATAGAGCCCGGTCGCGGTGTCGAGCTGCACCGGCGAATCGTCGAGGATCGAGGCAGGCGTCAAGTAGCCGCGCTCAATCGCCTGCGCATAAAGGAACGGCTTCAGTGTCGAGCCCGCCTGGCGATAGGCGGCAGCGCCATCGACATCGCGCGCGGTTGACGCGCCGCCAACGCCGCCGACATAAGCGCGCACCTCGGCGCTGTCATTGTCCACCACGATTACCGCCCCGTCGCGCGCACGGCCCGCGCCCAGCCCCTGTAACTGACGGGTGAGCGCCACCGTCGCCAGCCGCTGCACCTGTGCGTCGACCGTCGTGGTGATCCGCGCGCCCGCGCTGGTGAGCAGCCGAGTCGCGAGATGCGGGGCAAGGCCGGGGTCGAGCGCGAGACTGCGTTGCGGCCCGAGCATCGCCCAGGCGGCCGCTTCGAACCCCCGGCAATCGACGCGGCGGGCATAGGCGCAGGCGCGTTTCGCAAGTGCGGGTGCCGTCGCTTGCGGGTCGGGGAGGAGGGCGGCAAGCAGCAGTGCATCGCCCCGCGACAGCGCATCGGGTGTCTTGCCGAACAGCGCCAGCGCGGCTGCCCCGACCCCTTGCGCCTCGCCCCGAAAACCGGCGCGGTTGAGATAGGCCTCCAGAACTTCGTCCTTGGTCCATCGCTGCTCAATCGCCCAGGCCGCCCGCATCTGGCGCAGCTTGTCCCGCCACCCGCGCGCGCCCGGCGCGGCAAGCTCGGGCGCAAGATAAGCGGCAAGCTGCATCGTCAGCGTGCTTGCGCCGCGCCCCGCCTTGCCCGCGACACGGTCGCGCACCGCACCCGCCAGCGCGAGCCAATCGACGCCGCCATGCGCGAAAAAGCGTTTGTCTTCGGCCGCAACAATCACGTCGCGCACCGGGGGGGCGATGCGGGCAAGCGGCGTCCAGCCTAGCCGCCGCGCCGCGAAATTGACGCGTGCCGAATCGATGAGCACGCCGTGCCGATCGTAGAGCCAAGCCTCTGACGGCTGCCACGCCGCGCGCACCTGCGCATAATCGGGCATCGGCGGCGGGCGGGTCGCAAAGTCGAGTATGCCGACCATAACCAGCACCGCCCCCAGCCCGGCGAGCGTCAGTCGCGCCGGAGTGATCCCTGCCACCCTCAGTCGCGCTGCAATCCGCCCGCGCATCTCAATTCGGTGCGACCGTGACGGGCGCATTGGGCAGATTGGCATGAATGGCGGGCGAATACATTGCCTCGACATGGGTGGGCGGCAAGTTGAACCGCCCGACGCCGTTCAGCCGCACCGAATAGCTCACACTTGTGGTCCCCCGCGGCATCCATGCGTAATACCCCCGCCAGGTCGCACCGCTGCGCTCGACATAGCTGGGATAGCCACCTGAGCTGCTGCTCGCATTCAGCAGCGCCGATTGCCCGCCTTGATCGCCAATGATGGTGGCACCGGCTGGCACCGGATCGCTGATGACGACCCAATTGCGTTCGGCCGATGCCTCCACTGTGATGGTCACTTTGATAACGTCGCCGCGCGAATAGCGCCCCGGTTGGCGCGCCTGCACCACGTCGACCTTGCGGGCGAGGCGGTATCCGGCAAACAATGGCGCGCGCAGTGGGACGGCGGCCGCCACCTGCACCATCGCCCATGGGCCTGCCCCGCCTGACTGCGCAAGGGTGAGTGGGGTGCGCGCCGTTGGCAGCGGGAAGGCCATCAGCCGCTGCGGCTCGGCGAGCGGCCATGCCCGGCTGATGCTGGTCGCCCCCAGCGTCGCGGTTGTTACGCCCGCCACTGCCGACGCTGGATAGACGCTGGCAAATTTGCGCGCGGCGATTGTGCCCCAGGCATTGGCGGTGGTCGTGTCCCAATGCCCACGCTGTTGGCGCAGGCTCACCCCCACCATCATCCGCGGGCCGTCCTCCTGCCAGCCGGGCCTGCCAAGCACGGCAAGCAGCGCCTTGATCGCGGCTTCATCGCCCGACGACATCAGCCACCAGGCGGCGGTTCCCTGATCGTTCAGGTCAAGCCTCGTGCCCTCATAGACCAGCCGCGTGCGCAACACCGCTTCACCTGCCGCGCGCAAAGCCGAGGCATTGGCCAGCCCCGGAATCCGGTCGATCGCGCTCAGATAATCGCCAAGCTGCGCGGTCGGCATGTCGCGGGGGCCAAGCTGAAGCTGGCCGAGCATCGCAGGTGTTGCCGCCCCGGCGCGCGCGAGTGCCGCGAACGCCGCCAGCCGCCGCAGCCGCGCGTCGCCATAGCTTTCGCGGGCCAGTCGCCCGTCGATCACGGCTTTCAACCCCTCGATCATGCGCGCGCGTGGCCCCTCCGGGATTGGCAGCCCGGCTTCGCTGGTCATCGCCAGCACATAGGCGGTCAGCGCCTCCGACCCTTCCAGACTGTCCGATGGCCAATAGCGCAACAAGCCGTCGGGCGCCTGATAGGTCGGCAGATCGCCCGCCAGCTTGGTCCAGCCGCTCGCATCGCTCAGTGCCACGATCCGCGACAGGCGTTGTTCAAAACAATCATAGGGATAGGCGGTCATATAGCGCTGCACGCCTGCAAGCGGCGGGGCAAGGCTATCGGTGAGCCGCACCTCCACGCCGCCGCGCCCGCCAAGCGCACCCGCCGGGGCCATCAGCGGCACCGGGGCCGCCCCGACGCGGGTCAGGGTTGCCGCCCAGACTTCCACCGGCACGGCGGGGACGACTTGCTGGTCAACGCTGATCTGGTCCACGGCCTTGCCGTCGGCGCTGGTCGCACGGACGTCCCAGCGCAGGGCGCTGAGATTTTCGGGCGCGGTCAGGTTCCACATCACCGGTGCCGCCCCGCCTGCGGGGATCGTGACGGTCAGCGGGCGACCCTGCGCAATCGCGGGGGTGACACCCACGGTCGCGGTGACGGTCATGGGCTTGTCCGACCCGTTGCGCAGCGTGAAGATCGCGCCGAACTGATCGCCAGATCGGACCAGCGGCGGGAGGCCGGCAAAGAGGCTCAAATCCTGCGTGGAGCGGATTTGCGCCGTGCCACTGCCAAACAGCGCCGCGCCATCGGTTGCGACCGCGACCAGGCGGAACGCAGTCAGCGCATCGTTCAGCACCACCGGCACCCGCGCCCGCCCACGCGCGTCGAGCGCCACGCGACCGCGCCAGAGCAGCACGGGTTGGAAATTCTCGCGGTTGAGCGCGGTCGCCGCGCCTTCACCGCCGTCGCCGCCTGCGATCACCGCTTTCTTGCCAAAATGGCGGTTGCCGACGACCTGGGTCTGCGCGGTTGCCGTCAACACCGAGAGCGCGCGTTCGCCCATCATCGCGCTCAACACATCGGTGCTGCTATTGGGGGCGAGTTGTTCAAGCGCTTGGTCGACGGCGATGAAGGCGACGTCGGCACTGGCGGCGGGTTTGCCATCGGGGCGCGTCACGGTGATGTCCACCTGGGCGGTGTCGCGCGCGGCATAGCGCGGCCGGTCCGCCTTGACCGCGACGTCGAGCCGGTGCCCCTCCCACCCGACCTTCACCTTGGCGATGCCAAGCCGGTAGGCGGGCTTGGCCAGGTCGATCAGCGCGGTCGCAGGCGGCGCGGGCTCGGCCTTTTGCATCAGTCCCAGCCACGCGCCAATGCCGCTCAGCCAGTCCCAAAAGCCGGGCGTCACCCGCCCGCGCACCGCCAGCACCGACACAAACACATCGGGGGCGTAGCTGCCCGGCATTTTCACTTCGACCACGGGATCTTTGCCCGACAATTCGGTGACGAAATGGGTGAGCACCCCTTCGCGCTCGACCGTGACCAGCGCGGTTGCCGATCGGAACGGCATCCGCACCTGGAACTTGGCGGTCTCCCCAGCCTTATAGGCAAGCTGTTCGGGGATCAGGTCCATCCGGTCGCCATTGTCGCCGCCGAACCACCAGTCATCCTCGCCCGCCAGCCAGATCGACCGGGTCGCCCGCGCGACATTGCCGCGCGCGTCGGCGGTGGTGGCAACCGCATAGACTTCGCCCGATACGCCGGGGTCGATCGTGCACGCGGCCAGTCCCTGCGCATCCGTTGTCGCGGTGCAGGCGGCGGAAAGCTTCGTCGTCCTGACCTGATTATCATAGGCATAGAACCCGCCGATCAACCGCCGCCGCGCGGTGAGGATTTCGCGTGCATAAAGGGCAACGCTCACGCGCTGCCCGGCAATCGGCTTGCCCTCGGTATCGAGCGCGACAAGGCGCAGCCGCAGGTCATCGGCCTTCATCAACCAGCCATCGGTCTTGATCCCGAGCTGCACGGCGGATGGATAAATCGCGATGCTGCGCGATGCGGTCAGCGTTTCGCCGTTCGCGTCCTGATAATCCATCTCCACGCGCATGTTCGCTGCACCGTCGAGATTTTGCGGGATGTCGACGCTTTGGCGCGCGGTGCCATCTGCGCCCAGCTTGGCAGGCAGCGTTTGGGTGGGGGGAAGCGTGCCCTCCTCCTCCTCGCCATCGCCGTTCAGCGGGTGCACCCCTTCGCGCAGTGCTTTGCCGCCGAAATCATAGCTTTCATAGCCTTCGGGCGTCGGCACGCCCCCGAACCAGCCAATCCGCAAGTCTACCGGCAGATTGGCCGCCCCCCCGCCCGACAAAAAGCCGACGAACAGGTCAAGCGGCAGCGATTTTGGTTTGACGGCGGCTTCCTTTGGTCCGCTCACCGTCGCGCGCATCGTCGGGAGGCGATATTCATCGACCTTGAACGACTGACCCGAATAAATGGTCTGGTCGCCGCGGACGAGCAACAGCTCATAATCGCCCATCGGGGCTGCCTTGGGCGCGGTCCACGCGCTCTCGCCAATGCCGTTGGCGTCGATGGTGACGGCCAGGTCGAATTGCGTGTCCGACCCGCGATGTTGCAGCCGCAGTGTGGCTGAAAAGCCGCCTGCCACCTCAAACCCGGCGGCGACCGGCGCGCGCAGGATATGCTTCATATGGATCGGCTCGCCCTGACGGACCAGCGCGCGGTCGAATATCGTGTGGAATATCTCGCCGCGCGCGTCATAGCCATAGGGCAAGTCGAAATCATAGGGGCGAATCCCTTCACCCCAATCGGTCAGCGTAAAGCTGAAATCGCCGCTTTTCCGGGCCGAAATCATCAGCGGGTGCGCGCCCGATCCGGCATCGTCGGCATCGGCGCGCGGGCAGCTTGCATAGCTTTCGGGATCGGTGATCCCGCTGGTGAAGCGAACCGTCCCCTTGGCATCGGTGTTGCCGACCGCCAGCGTTTTGCCCGTGCAACTGTCGGTCACGCGCACTTCGGCACCGCCGACGGGCTTGGCGCCGTCGAGCGTTGTCACCCAGGCGAGGCTTGCGCCCCGACCCCATTTGAAGTGGACGCTGAGGTTGGTGACGAGTGCCGCACTGGCGACATAGCGTGGCGCGTTGCGACCGAGCAGGGCGGCCCCCAGCCGGGGGCTGGCGAGCTCGACCACGTAAAAGCCGGGCTTGGTCAGCGGGACGCCGACAACCTCGAAATCCTTGCCCTTGCCCGGCAACGCCACGCTGAGCGCCTTGCCTGCCCCGCCCGTCAGAACCGGCTTTGAGCCGGTGTCGTTGATGGTGACGGTTTCGGCGCCGCGCTTTTCCTCGTGGCTCGCATAGTCATCGGCCTTGTCGACGGTGCGCATCCAGCGTGCGACATCGCCGTCGCTGCCCTCGACCCGCAGCGCTTGGCCGTTGATCGCCTGGGTGCGCCCTTGCAATGCGGGTTCGACGCCGCGGACCGTCACGGGCAGGATGCCGCCTTGCTTGGCTTCCAAAATCCCGAAACTGGCGGCGAATTTGACCAGCGGCGGCGCTTCATCAAAGCGGATGGCGAGCGGGAAGCGTGCCGCATTGGTCAGCGCGCGACCGCTTTCGTCTTCAATCCCTGCGGGCAGCACCAGCGTTGCTGCGGTTGCCGAGGGCAGCGGGGCGGCAAAGCCAATGTCGCTGATGGTCGCAGCAGTCCGAGCGTCGCCGCGCGCGGCATCGTCGCCGAATTTGGGGGCAATACGGGTGCCGCTTGAGGTTTCGATGCGGATTTGCTTCGCCATCGCCATCGGGATCGGCGCGGAGAAGCGCACCCATGCCTTTTCGACGGGCGAGCACCCCGCCTGCGGGTTCACTCGCGAACATTCAAAGCGCGCGGCAAAGGGTTTGCGCACCGTAAAATCGAACCGTTGATCTGCGCCGACCAGCTTGCCGCCCGCACCCGCAATTTGCCCCGACCAGATTAGCGCGACATCGCGCCCCGGTGGCAAGGGGCGGCGGCATTTGAGCGCGGTTACACTGGCAAGCGCCGCGCGGCGATCGGCTATGGTGGCGGGAAGCGCGGCGGGCAACCCGGCTTCCTCCAAAAAGCTGCTGACCTGGTAATTCTCGGTGCCAAGCTCGCTCAGCAATTGCGCAGGGAGGCCGTCATTCAGCACATCGACTGGAATTTTCTCGCCAATTCCGTCGACCGCGCAATAGGCGTTGGCGGCAACCGACGCGCGGGTGGCGGGCATGTTGGCGGCGACCAGAAATACCTGATCCTCCTCAATCTCGCTGCCATACCGAGTGGGCAGGATTGCGCGTGCCATCGGCCCACCGGCATCGACGCGGAAGCGGCGCTGGCCGCCAACCGCATAGCCCGATGCGCTTTTCAGCCCTTCAATCAGATCAAATGTGCAGGCAGTGCCACCGGGGAGCGGCTGCGCAAATTCATGGACAAACGTCTGCTGGTCGACCCAGCGGCCTTGGCCGGCAACCGGACAATCGACCGCGACCGGGGTTGCCGCGCGCGGATCGCCCAGCGCCACCATCGGTTGGTTGAAGCGCAGCGTAAAATGTTCGATCGCGCCATTGCCGATGCCCGGCGTCGCGAGCGTTACCTGCGGGCTGTTATCCGCCGAGGCGGCGAGAGGCATGAACGCGAGCATCAATCCCGCGAGTCGAACCGCAAGCTTCATCGTTTCCGCTCCCCAGACGCTGCTCAAAGGCTATGGCTGGTCCTTTGCCAAGTCCAGCGGCGATTGCGTCGGCGCGCGCAGATGCGAGCGCGGGAGCTTGATTTCGCCGGGTGCTGTGCGACAAGGCCGGTTCGGGTTGGCATCAAGAGTGAAGCGCAGGGGCGCTGCAAATGGGGTTTTTGGATACGATGCTAACCGGGCTGGTCACCGTGTTGGAGAGCGTTGCGCGTGAAGCGATGCTGTTCGCAGCAATTGGCTTTCTGATCGGCGGAATCGACGATCTTGCGGTCGATTTCATCTACGTTTTGCGGCGCGGGTGGCGGCGCGCACCAGCGCTGCGCGCGCGTGAAGCGGCATCTTCAGCATCCCCTGCTCCGCGACTGGCGATATTTGTCCCCGCCTGGGATGAAGCTGCGGTTATCGGCCCGATGCTGACCACCGCGTTGGCGCGGTTCGATTATCCTGATTACCTGATTTACGTCGGCGCCTATCCCAATGACCGCGCAACCATTGATGCGGTCGCAGCGATTGCGGCGCGGGATGCGCGCGTGCGGCTGGTAGTGAATGATCGTCCCGGCCCGACCACCAAGGCCGATAATCTCAACGCGATGTGGCACGCGCTCTCGCGCGATGAGGCAGACGGCGTGCGGGCGCAGGCGATTGTGTTTCACGATGCCGAAGA
>DHHS01000021.1:34618-35735 GCA_002403415.1 Sphingomonas sp. UBA4766
GTGCAATTGCCGGTGCGGCCATTGATTGACCGCCGGGCGCGGCTCGTTTCTGGCCATTATGCCGATGAGTTTGCAGAGGCGCACGCCAAGCAGCTTGTGGTCCGCGAAGCGGTGGGCGCGGCAATGCCACTGGCGGGCGTTGGCTGCGCGATTGCGCGATCCATGCTGGAGGTGATTGCGACCGCGCGTGGCGGCGATCCCTTCGACGCGATCAGCCTGACCGAGGATTATGAGCTGGGGCTGGCGGTGGCGGCAATGGGCGGGCGCGGCATGCTGGCGCGGGTGCTCGATGCCAAGGGCGAACCGGTCACGGTCGAAGCCTATTTTCCGGGCACACTCGATGCCGCTGTGAAGCAAAAGGCGCGCTGGATGACAGGCATTGCGCTGGCCGGCTGGGACCGGGTCGGCTGGGGGCGGCCGTTTGACCTGGCCGATCACTGGATGCGGATGCGCGACCGGCGCGCCTTGCTGGCGGTGCTGGTGCTGGGGGCGGCCTATGTCGCGCTGGTAGGCTGGGCGGTGCTGGCCGGGGGGCGATGGCTGATGGGCGCGCCAGCCGTGCCGCTGCTCGTGCCCGGCTGGTTGCTCGCCACCAATGCCGTGTTGCTTGGTTGGAGGCTGGTGGTGCGGGCGGCCTTTACGGGCGCCGACTATGGTTGGCGCGAGGCGATATGGGCAGTGCCGCGTGCATTTGTCGGCAATCTGATTGCGCTGCTGGCAGCACGGCGGGCGATCACGCGCTATATCGCGATGCTGCGCGGCGGCGCGCTGATATGGGAAAAGACCGCACATGCTTTTCCCGATCTGGCGCAAGTACCTTCGCCATGAAGGGGCGGCCGTTTCGCTTTTTGGGGATGGTGCTCGGCGGTTGGGCGGCACTGCGCACGGTGGCGCTGTGGCCGGTCGAGCCGCTGATCGGCGACGGTGGGCGCGGGCTGAGGCCATCGGCTTTGGTATCGCGCTGGACGCCGGTGGCAGAGGAACTGCTGCTCACCAGCCCCCGGAGTAGGCTGCGCCCGGTGACCCTCGGCCAGCCCCTTATCGGGCGGGGGATGTCGCCCGGCGAGCTGCCGCGGCACGTGGTGGCAGTGCCGCGGCAGCGCGAGCGGGCGGGCGG
>DHHS01000007.1 GCA_002403415.1 Sphingomonas sp. UBA4766
GGGGCCGGAAATCGACATCGCGTTGGATCCGCTGGAGGGGACGACGATCACGGCCAAGGCCGGGCCAAATGCGCTGGCTGTGCTCGCGATTGCGGAGAAGGGGTGTCTGCTCAACGCGCCCGATGTCTATATGGACAAGATCGCGGTCGGGCCGGGGCTGCCCAAGGATTTGATCGACCTCGACCAGAGTGTGACCGACAATATCAAGGCGCTCGCCAAGGCCAAGGGTGTAAAGGCGAAGGACATCAACGCCTGCGTGCTCGACCGGCCACGGCATGAAAAGCTGATTGCTGAGCTGCGCAAGCTTGGCTGCGGCATCATGCTGATCCCCGATGGCGATGTCGCGGGCGTGATCGCGACGACCAATCCCGAAACCAATATCGACATTTATTTGGGTCAGGGTGGCGCGCCCGAAGGCGTGCTGGCGGCCGCCGCTTTGCGCTGCGTCGGCGGGCAGTTCAAGGGGCGGCTGGTGTTCCGCAACGATGACGAACGCGCGCGCGCCGCGAAATGGGGCGTTACCGATCTCGACAAGCAATATGATCTGAAGGAATTGGCGCGCGGCGACTGCATCTTTGCGGCCACCGGGGTGACCGACGGATCGCTGCTCGGCGGGGTAAAGCGCGTCGGCGGGCGGTTGATCACGCATAGCGTCGTGATGCGCGCGTCGAGCGGCACGGTGCGCTGGGTAAAGGGCGAACGCCGGATCGACTGAGGGCGGTTGCTGTTTGACACGGTCCAACAGCCGCGCCGAAGCGATCCGTTGCCGCCGCAAGGACTTTGGTGCCTAAGACGTCGCGGCTTTTGACCCCTGCGGAGCAACTGCACACACGGCCAGGCTGAGGAACAGTACCCCGCCGACAAGCACCTGAGGCGCTGGCAGGACGAGCCACGCCGATGCGAAAACGGTCGCCATGGTCAAGTTGATCGTCGCGACCATGATCCGGCGCGGTCGGTCCGCGAATGGTCGGCCAACGATATTGGCGACAGCCGCCATGACAATCGCCAGACCAGCGCCAAGGAACCAGAGCGCCTCAACCGTCCAAGCGGCATAGGCGAGCGGGGTCAGTGCGATGTGGAGGGTGCCCAGCAGCGCAGCGGTAATCGCCAACGCCACCGCGAGTTTTTGCGCGCGCATCACCCTTGCGCCCGCTGCACGCTAACCAGGCGCGCTGCCGCGCCGGCGATCATCAGCGCAACGCCCAGAATCGAGACATCCTCGACGATCAAGGCAAGATAGAGGTTCGACACGGGCGTTGGCGTGTTGCCGAATCGAATGATCACCGCCGCCACCGCCAGCACAACGGCCAGCGGCACTGCCAAGCCGATCGTGGCGCGGTATCCAAACCGGGCCGTGGCGAAGGCCCCAACCACGAATAGCAACGCGATTCCATAGCCAAATACCTCCGGCACGAGCGCGTCCATGGCGGACATGCGCCCGGCGAAGCGGATGTTCATCGCAGCCCAGATCATCGCTCCCCCGATCAGAAGGTTGCGCGCCAGGGCGTGTAGGAATTGCGGTGCGGCCAGCCGTTCCCTGATCGCTGCGAAGAGACAACCGACGGCGAATTGCCACCGCTTGTCGTCGGGGACGTGATCAAATTCGGCGACCATGGCGTCGAACCACGCTCGTCGGTCGGGCGGTGCAATTTTCCGGGCAAGCGCCGCAACGGCCTTTGCTCCTGATTCTGGCTTCTGGATCAACTTGCGAATCCCTTTCCTATGGTGATGCTGGGGACTTCGTTGGTCGCAACGGCACAGGCGAGTGCCAACCCCGACGGGGTCAGGCGATAGGCATGGCGTGGCGGTCGCCCTTCATGCGGTGAAGCGATCCACCGGGCTTCGAGTTTGCCCTGATCGCACAGCCGGATCAGCATGGGATAAAGCGTTCCCGACGCGATACCCGTGCGCTCCATCAACTCATAGCCGTAACGCCAATCCTGCGGTCGCTCGAGGAGCGCCAGCAAGGCGATTCGGGTCTGTCTGGAGATATTTGGTCGTCTCGGCATCGCACTAATCTATATATGTAGAGTTTATTATGCAAGGCCTCTGCGATTGTCCGGCCTCGCTTTGGATAAAGGGCGAACGCCGGATCGATTGAGCCCGATTGCGCGGGGAGGAGCGGGGCGATAGCGTATCGGCCCTGAACTCTCGCCCGTCGCCCCCGCTGGAGCCTTTACCGATGCGTTCCGCCCTGACCACCGTTCTGCTCACAACTGTCTTGGTGCTCGCCGCCCCCGCTGCAACAGCGCGGCCGCAAGTCGCGCCCGCCTCCGCCCCCGCGCCCGCGCCCTTCACTTTTGAGCGCGTCATGGTGCCGATGCGCGACGGGGCGAAGATGGAGACGGTCATCATCCGCCCCAGCGGCGCGAAGGGTCCGCTGCCGATCCTCCTCCAGCGCACCCCCTACGGCGTGCCCGATGCTGCGCCGCCGCGCGTGCCCGCGTCGTGGAAAACGCTGGTCGATGACGGCTACATCTTTGTGTTTCAGTCGATGCGTGGCCGCTTCGGCTCGGACGGGGTGTTCACGCTGTCGACCGCGCTCAATCCTAAGGGCACGGATGAAGCGACCGACGCCTATGACGCGACTGCCTGGCTCGTCAAAAATGTAAAGGGCAATAATGGCCGCGTCGGCATGTGGGGGGTCAGCTATCCGGGCTTTGCTGCTGCGATTGCGCTGGCGCGCCCGCACCCTGCGCTAAAGGCCGTCAGCCCGCAGGCGGCGTGGATTGACTATTGGCAGAATGACGATCTTCACCGCCATGGCGCGCTGCGGCTGAGCTATCTGGCCGATTGGGTGTCTTCGCTCCAACTGACCAAGGATAATGGCACCGGCTTCGACTATGGCACGGTCGATACCTATGATTATTTCCTGAAATTGGGGAGTGCCGCCAACCTCGACCGGATTTGGCAGGGGCGGGTGCCGATGGCGACCGCGCTGTTCGATCACCCCAATTACGACAGCTTCTACACCAGCCAACGCTGGTCGGACGCGCTGGGCAAGACGGTGGTGCCGACACTGAATGTGGCGGGCTTTTGGGATCAGGAAGACCCATGGGGATCTTGGCAAATCTATGCCAAGCAACAGGAAAATGACCCCGATGGGTTGAGCCTGATGGTTGCCGGTCCCTGGGCACACGGCACTTGGGGCGGGGTGAGCCCCGATGTCGGGCGGATTCGGGTAGAGGTAAACCACCCGCAGCAGTTCCGCGACGAGATTCAGGCGCCCTTCTTCCGCTATTGGCTGCACGGGCGCGGCGATCGCCCCAATTTCCGCGCACGCATGTTCCAATCGGGGTCATGGGTTTGGAAAAGCTACGAAAGCTGGCCGCCCAAGGCCGCACAGCCGCGTGCTCTGTATCTCCACGCGGACGGGTCGCTCGATTTCACCGCGCCTGCGAGCGGGGAGATGTGCCGCAGTTACGTCTCCGACCCGGCCAATCCGGTGCCGTTTCGCCCGCGTCCGATTTCGCCGACCTATCCCAGCCCCGAATGGCGGTGGTGGGAGGCGGAGGATCAGCGCTTTGTCGATCACCGACCCGACGTGCTCAGCTATTTCTCGGCCCCGCTGACCGAGGATCTGACCGTGACGGGGCAGATCGCCGCTGAACTCATGGCATCGACCAGCGGCACCGACAGCGATTTCGTGGTCAAGCTGATCGACGTGCTCCCCGATGATTATGAGAAGTTCAGTCCGGTGGCGTCGCTCGGCGCCTATCTGCGGCAGTTGAACGGTTATCAATGGCCGATCGCGATGGAGGTGCGTCGCGGGCGCTTCCTGAAAAGTGCTACGGTGCCGCAGGCGCTGGTGCCCGGGAAAGTGATGGCGTGGGACATTCCTTTGCGCGATCATGACCATGTCTTTAAGAAAGGCCACCGGATCATGGTGCAGGTGCAATCAAGCTGGTTCCCGGTGATCGACCGCAACCCCCAGACGTTTGTGCCCAACATCGCGCGCGCCAAGCCCGGGGATTATGTGAAGGCCGAGCAGAAGGTATGCGCGGGATCGCGGGTGGTGTTGCCGGTGATGTGATCCGCAGCTCAGCTCTTCAGCCGCCACCCCGTCCGGAAAATCCACGTGACTGTCCCCAAGCACAGCAGTAGGAACAGGCCCGTCACGCCCAGGCTCCAGCCGATGCTCACATCGCCGCGCCCGAAAAACGTCCAGCGAAACCCGCTGATAAGGTAAACGATCGGGTTGAGCAGCGCGACTTGCTGCCACGCGGGCGGCAGCATTGAGATCGAATAGAATGTCCCCCCCAGAAACGTCAGCGGGGTGATGACGAGCAGCGGAATGACCTGCAGTTGCTCAAAGCTATTCGCCCAAATGCCCAGCACAAAGCCGAACAGGCAGAAAGTGATCGCCGTCAGCGCCATGAAGGCGACCATGTAAACCGGGTGCGCGATGGGGAGCGCGACAAACAGATGTGCGGTCGCGAAAATGACGAGGCCCAGGATCATCGACTTGGTGGCCGCTGCGCCGACATAGGCGAGCACGGTTTCGAACGGCGACAGCGGTGCCGACAGCAATTCGTAAATCGTCCCCGACCATTTGGGCAGGTAAATGCCAAAGCTTGCATTGCCGATCCCCTCGGTCAGCATCGACAGCAGCATCAGGCCCGGCACAATGAACGCGCCATAAGCGACGCCGTCGACGGTGTTGATCCGCCCGCCAATGGCTGATCCAAACACCACGAAGTAAAGCGATGTCGTGATGACGGGGGTGGCCAGGCTGGTCAGGATCGTTCGGCGAAACCGCGCCAGTTCAAAGCGATAGATCGCGGCAACCCCCGCCCAGTTGAACCCGTTCATGCCGATGCTCCCATCGCGTCCGTGGTCGCGAGTGCCGCCTGCCCCTCGCCATGGAGCAGGCCGACAAAAATATCCTCCAGCGAACTTTGCTGCGTGTTCAGGTCTTTATAGCCAAGCCCTGCGTCGCCGATTGCGCGCAACAGGCCCGCTATGCCGGTGCGCTCAGCGCTCGCGTCGAAAACATATTCAAGCTCATGGCCGTCGTTCTTGAGGCTTGGCGCCCATTCGGCAAGTGCGGGCGGCACCGCCGCCAGTGGCTCGGTGAGCGTCACGGTCAGCGTGCGCTTGCCCAGTTTCTGCATCAGCGTCGCCTTGTCCTCGACCAGGATCAGCTTGCCCTTCAGGATCACGCCGACGCGGTCGGCCATTTCCTCGGCCTCCTCGATATAATGCGTGGTCAGGATGATCGTCGTGCCGCCATCGCGCAGCCGGCGGACCAGCGCCCACATGTCGCGGCGCAGCTCGACATCGACGCCCGCAGTCGGTTCGTCCAGGAACAGGATGTCGGGCTCGTGCGCCAATGCCTTGGCGATGAGCACGCGGCGCTTCATGCCGCCCGACAGCGCCATGATCTTGGACGAGCGTTTGTCCCACAGCGATAGGTCGCGCAAAATCCTTTCGATATGTGCGGGGTCGGGTTTGCGGCCAAACAGCCCGCGGCTGAACCGCACGGTGTCGATCACCGTCTCGAACGCATCGGTCGACAGTTCCTGCGGCACCAGCCCGATCCGGTAACGCGCATGCCGATAATCGTGATTGATGTCATAACCTGCCACGCGCACGCTGCCGCCCGATGCCTTCACGATGCCGCAGATGATCGAAATCAGCGTGGTCTTGCCCGCGCCATTGGGACCAAGCAGCGCGAAAATCTCACCCTTGCCGATCGTCAGAGTGACTCGGTCGAGCGCGGTCAGGCCCGAAGCATAGGTTTTGGTCAGGCCGCTGACCGCCAAAATCGGTTCCACCACATGACCCCCAAGCCGAAGACGAGCAGCGCACATAGGGCGCGCGGGCCGGGGCCGCAATGTGCGCGGGGGGTTATCCGCCTGCCCGCGCCTCCGCCACCAGCCGCTGCAACTCCTCCAGTGGCAGGGCGGAGGAGACGACCTGATCGCCAATCACCCACGAGGGCGAGCCGCTCAGCCCCAATTTTTTCGCGGTTCCCAGATTGCGCTCCAACTCGGCATCGATGCGCGGGGTGTCAACCGCGGCCCGCACCTTCGCGAGGTCGAGCCCGGCGCGCGCCACCGCTTGCTGGATCGTCGCGTCGGTGACGGGACCGGCGGCATAGAGCGCCTCGTGAAACTGGCGGAAGCGCCCCATTTCGGCCGCGACCAAGCTATAGCGCGCAGCGGTCGCACTTTCGTCGGACAGGATCGGCCAGTCGCGGTAAATGATCCGCACTTTCGCGTCGCTCGCTACCAACTGGTCGATGACGGGAAGGCTGGCGCGGCAATAGCCGCAGTTGTAATCGAAATATTCGACCACCACGACATCGCCTGCCGGATTACCGCTCCACGCGTTGCCATAGGGTTCGGTAATCGCGCGGCGGTCAGCGGCAATCGCTTTGCCCGATTCGCGGCGACGCAGCGCGGTGGAGGCTTCGACCAGCACTTCGGGATGGCGGATCAGGTAATCGCGTACCACCCCCTCGATCCGGGTCCGCTCCGGCCCGGCGGCAATCGGGCGATACAGCCCGCCAAGATAGGTCGCGCCCGCACCCAGCCCGGCGGCCACCAGCGCGACTGCGACCAGCAGCCAACGGCTCACCGCCGTCCCCGCCGCTGATCGTCGATGACGTTTTGCGTCAGCAGCACCAGATCTTGCGCGCGAATCCAGTCGGGCGTGTTTGGCGGCAATCCGGCCAGTGCGCCTCGCGCGCTGAGCGATGCGGTCCGCAAATCCCCCGTCAGTGCAGCGCGTTCAGCGGTGGCGAGCAAGGCGCGGGCGCGGTCGCCTTTGCGCTCATAAACCACGCCAAGCTGGAACCACGCAAAGGGATTCTCCTCGTCCCGCCCCACCGCTTGGCGCAGCACTTTTTCGGCTTCGGGGAAATTGGCGGGCTGTTCGGTCGCGATCAGTGCATGGCCAAAAGTGGTTGCGATAAGCGGCTGATAGCCACTGCGCTCGGTTGCCTGGCGAAGCGGGCCGATCGCCTCGTTCGGCTGCCCCGATTCGAGCAGGATCTGGCCCTTTACTTCCAGAAAATAAGGATCGTTCGGAAAGGCGCGGACCAACGCGTCGGCCTCGGCATTGGCCTTTTCGGGATAACCGGCGCGGTGATAGGCAAAGGCGCGGGCGTAACGGGCATAGGTGCTTTGATTCTCAGGCGGAAAATCATTGAGTGTGCGCTTGGGATCATTGACGAACCCGGCAAGCTTGGCGCGCACGCGCCGGAATCTATCCTCCAGCGCGGGATCGGTTGGCTTGTCCCAGGCGGGCGAGGCGCGCAATGTTTCGTTCAGCGTTGCCACCCGCTCGCCGCTTAACGGGTGGCTCTGCGCGAACGGATCAATATTGGTGTAGCCTGCGCGATATTCGAGGCTTTGAAGCTTCTTGAAAAATTCAAGGATGCCGCGCCCGCTTAGACCGGCGGTGTTCAGGAATTTGGCCGCTGTCGCATCCGCTGTTGCTTCCTGAACGCGGCTGAAGGCCAGATACTTGCCGATCGCGGCCTGTTGCCCGGCGGCGATGATACCCGCTGCCCCCTCACCCGAACCGGCGGCGGCGGCGGCAATCCCCAGCACCAGGCTGACGAGCTGGATCGCCAGCGCAGGCTTGATGCCGGCATCGCCAAGCGGCACATGCCCATCGGCGATATGGCCCAGTTCGTGCGCGATTACGCCCTGCACCTGGCTCGCATTGTCGGCGGCGGTGATGAGGCCCGAATGCATGTAAACCGTCTGCCCGCCCGCGACAAAGGCGTTGATCGACGGATCGTTGATGAGCACCACCTTGACATTGCGCGGCGACAGCCCGGCCGCGATGATGAGCGGGCGCGCCATGTCATCGAACATCGCCTCGGTCTCGGCATCGCGGAGCAACGATTGCGCGGTGGCGGGCTGCGCCAGCGTCAGCAGCGAGAGCGCAAGAGCAGCGACGAGCTTTTTCATCACCCGACTATCGGCCAGTTTCGTTTCGGGTTCAACGCCTCAACGCCCGGCGCCACCGTCGACCGGACGCATTTGCGCGCCCGGTCGAACGGCGTTGACCTATGCGCCAAAGGTGCGCTGCCACCATCCGCGGCGCGGTGGTTCCGCGGCGGTGGGCGCGGCGGCCTGCGCTGCGCTGGCATCGGCGGAGGCGGCTTCCGGCACGACGTCGGCGGAGGCATCCGGTGCGGCATCCGCGTCGGCGGGGGGGGCGGTGTCGTCGGGGGACGCAGGGGCAGTGTCCGCAACGGGTGCAGACTCCGCGACCGGCGCCGCTGCGACCGGCTCATCCGCCGCCTTCTTCCGAGTGGCCCGACGCTTTGGCTTTGCCGGTTCGGTGTCGGCCTCCTGCGATGCCTCCACAAGTTCGGTCACGGCGGTATCGGCCTTTTTCCGGCGCGTCCGTTTGGGTGCGGCGACCGCTGGCTCAGGCACGGTATCGGCGAAGGGGGCCGTGGCGGGCTCCGCATCCGGCTCAGCCCCGGCCTGAGCATCGGCCTCGGTCTTCGCCCTGGCGCGGCTGCGGCGTGCGCGGGGCGGGGGCGCTTCGTCCGTTTCGGCTGGCGCGCTCGCGACCTCGGCGACGAGCGCTTCGGCGTCGTGTTCAAGCGGTGCATCCGTATCCGCCGGCACGATCGCGGTGTCGACCTCACCAAGATCGCCCTCGATCCGGTCGCCCTCGACCCGGTCACCGCGGCGGCCCCGACGGCCTCGACGGCCCCGGCGGCGGCGCGCGCCACTCTCACCATCGCCGCGCTCGTCATCGCGTGATGCAGTCGCCTCCCCTGCCTCGCGCGGTTCGGCGTCGTCGTCGGGAAGGCCCTCGACGTCCTCACCCGCCTGTTCGGGCGCGATATCGCCGCCCTCTTGCGCGCTGCGCCCGCGCCGTCCCCGGCGGCGGCGACGCTTGCGGCGCGGGCCATCACGGCCTTCGCTCCCGCGTTCTTCGCGGTCGCGCGGCGCGGGTTCGGCGTCGCTGTCCTCAGCGTCTTCGGTCTCGTCCAGCTCTTCCTCAACCTCGTCGGCATCATCCTCGACATCGACGAAGGCGGGGGCAAAGCGCGGGGTGTGCGCAGGCGGCGGCCCTGATGCTTCAACCGCCATGCGCGCGCCCTCGCGCTCGCCATCGGACAGCACCTCGACCGTCACACCGTAGCGTTCCTCGATCTCGGCCAGTTCGGCGCGCTTGCGATTGAGCAGGTAGAAGGCTGCTTCCTGGCTCGCGCGCAGCGTAATGATCGAACCGCGACCGCGCGCTGCCTCATCCTCGATCAGTCGCAGCGCCGACAGTCCGGCGGACGATGCCGTGCGGACAAAGCCCGACCCCTCGCAATGCGGGCAAGGGCGGGTGGATGCCTCCAGCACGCCAGTGCGCAGCCGCTGGCGGCTCATTTCCATCAGGCCGAAGGAAGAGATGCGCCCCACCTGGATGCGGGCGCGATCATTCTTCATCGCTTCCTTCATCGCCTTTTCGACTTTGCGGACATTGGAGTTATTGTCCATGTCGATAAAGTCGATGACGACGAGGCCCGCCATGTCGCGCAGCCGCAATTGCCGGGCGATTTCCTGTGCCGCCTCAAGGTTTGTGGCAGTTGCCGTCTGCTCGATATTATGTTCGCGCGTCGACCGGCCTGAGTTGATGTCGATCGACACCAAAGCCTCGGTCGGATTGATGACGAGATAGCCGCCCGATTTGAGCTGCACGACCGGATGATACATGGCCGCAAGCTGGTCCTCGACATTGCTGCGCTGGAACAGCGGCACCGGATCGCTATAATGCTTTACCCGGCGCGCATGGCTGGGCATCAACAGGCGCATGAACTGCTTGGCCTGAGCATAGCCCTCGTCGCCCTCGACAATGACTTCGTCAATGTCCTTGTTGTAAATGTCGCGGATCGCGCGCTTGATAAGGTCGCTGTCGCCATGAACGAGCGCAGGCGCGGCCGACGCCAGTGTTTTCTCGCGCACCTCATCCCACAGCCGGGCAAGATAATCAAAGTCGCGCTTGATCTCCACCTTGGTGCGCTGCAAGCCCGCCGTGCGCACAATGCACCCCATTGACGAGGGCAGCTTCAGATCGGCCATGATCGCCTTCAACCGCTTGCGGTCGGCGGCGTTGGAGATTTTGCGCGAGATACCGCCGCCATGCGACGTATTGGGCATCAGCACGCAATAGCGCCCGGCCAGCGACAAATAGGTGGTTAGCGCCGCGCCCTTGTTGCCGCGTTCTTCCTTGACGACCTGTACCAGCAGCACTTGCCGCCTTCGGATCACGTCCTGAATCTTGTAGCGGCGGCGGAGATTCATCCGCCGTTCGCGCAACGCATCGACATCGTCACCGCCCGAGACACGGCGGCGGCGCGGGGCGTCCTCGCCCTCGCTGGCCGTATCGCTGTCGGTTTCGCTGTCGCCGTCGTCGTTGTGATGCGCGCGCGCTTCGTCATCGCTGTCGCTGTCGTCGTCGCTCTCGTCCTGCTCATCCTGTTCGGCGCGCAGGGCGGCTTCCTGTGCGGCGTGCTCGGCTTCTTCGCGAAGCAGCGCGTCGCGGTCTTCCTTGGGGATTTGGTAATAATCCGGATGGATTTCGGAAAAAGCCAGAAAGCCGTGGCGATTGCCGCCATAATCTACAAACGCCGCCTGAAGCGATGGTTCAACCCGCGTTACCTTCGCGAGATAAATATTGCCCTTGAGCTGCTTGCGCTCAGCGGATTCGAAATCAAATTCTTCGATTCGTGTCCCTTTGACGACGGCCACACGGGTTTCCTCCCGGTGGCGTGCGTCGATCAACATACGCATGGTCATGTAAATGTCTCCGTGCGCGCGCTGTGCCCGTCAAGGGGCTTTGCGCGCGGTGTGGCGCTTGGTGGGCGGCGGCGGTGCGGCCTGCCCCAGTCGGGCGCGGGATGGTTAGAAATGCGTCTGCCCACATTTGCTGCGGCCCTCGCGGGGTCGCCTGACCCGTCGCACCCGCGCCCCCGCCAGCGAAAGCCGGTCGGAAAGCGGGACAAGGGGAATGCGGCATGCGGGCGTCAACCTGGATAAACCGCCTGCGGGCGAAGGGCGCTCGCAATCGGTGTTGCATCGGCTCAAAGCGCAATCGCTCGTGCCGATGTCGGATGGCCTAGCATCACCTGCGGCGCACGGCAACCGGCATCAATCTGGCGCCGCGGCGCTGCAAAGATAGCGAATCCCGCGTTAACCGCCTCTTTTCATGCTGATTTGACAGCCGCCGCTTATCAGCAACGATCATATCTCAATAAGGCGGAGTTCCCCCCACAATGCCTTTTCACTGGACCGGCGGCATAGCTGCGCGGCAATACAGGCCTGTGTCTTTTTTCTTGGCCTTGCTGACTTTGTGGTTCGGCGGGTCGCCCGCCTGGGCGGCAACGGTCAAACGCGTTGATATCCACCATGACCGCGTGGTGATCCATTTTGACGCAGGCGTCGCGGGTGCCACCGCGCTGATGCTGAACGGGCCGCAACGCATTGCCATTGACGTGGCCGGGGCGCAGCCGGGCGCCCAGGTCGAACGCGTGGCGGGGGGCAACGGGCCGGTGGCGCGCGTGCGCCAGGGCGCAAATGACACCGGCGCGCGGGTGGTACTTGATCTGGCCGAACCCGCGATTGTGACGGAGGGGCGCTTTGGCGCGGGTGGCGCCACGCTGACGCTTGCGCTGCGCACGGTTGATGACGCGCGTTTTGCACGCGCTGCGGCCGAGGGTCGGGTGCGCTATCTGCCCCCGTTCAGTTACGGCGCGCGTGTTACGCCTGCCAATTACAGCGTGTCGGTGCCCGTGCCGCCGCCCAGCCGGCAACTCGCACTGCCTCGGGTTTATGGCGATGACGATAGCCGTCCGCTAGTCGTGATCGACGCCGGGCATGGCGGGCTTGATCCCGGCGCGATTTCGCCGACCTCAGGGCTAAAGGAAAAGGATGTCACGCTGCGCATCGCGCGCGCCATTCGCGATGAATTGCTGGCATCGGGCCGGGTGCGCGTGGCGTTGACTCGCGAGGATGACCGCTTTCTGGTGCTTCAGGAACGCTATGGAGTGGCCCGCAAGCTGAAAGCGGCGCTGTTCATTTCGGTGCACTGCGACAGTGTGGGCGAGGGGGATGCGAGCGGCGCGTCGGTCTATACGCTGTCCGAGTTTGCGTCGGACAAGGAAGCGGCGCGGTTGGCGGCGCGGGAGAACAAGGCCGATATCATTCAGGGCGTGAATCTCGCCGGGACACCCGCCGACATCTCGTCGATGCTGATTGACCTGACTCAGCGCGAGACGATGAACAACGCTGCCAGCTTTGCGCAATTGCTGGGGCGCGAGGCAAAGCCATTGGTGCCGATGCGTGCCAATTTCCACCGTATGGCCTCGCTCGTCGTGCTGAAGGCACCCGATATGCCGTCAATCCTGTTTGAAACCGGCTATATTTCGAATCCGCGCGACGCCGCATTCATCGATTCGCGTGAGGGGCGGGCGGCGATTGCGCAAAGCGTACGTCGGGCGGTTGACATCCACTTTGCGCGGCGGCTTGCGTCGAACTGAGCGGGTCGGGGCGCCGCGCCCTGCCTAAGGGACTGGCGGGCGACGCGCGTTTTGCTAAAGGCTGGGGCGCTATGCCCGGTTCAGACACTTCAGCAAGTTTCCGTCTCGTACGTGAGGCGGGCGGGTTCGCCGCCCGATTGCGCGCGCTATCCTCGCGCTGGTGGGCGCGGTGGCTGATGGTGGCCGCCGCGCTTGCGGCAATCGGCTATGCACTCTTGTGGCTGCTGGTGCTGCGCAATCTGCCCTCGGTCGACACGTTGCGCGTTTATGAGCCGCCGCTGCCCACCAATGTGCGCGCGATCGACGGCACGCCCATCCATAGCTATGCGCGCGAACGTCGGGTTGAACTCGCTTATGCCGAATATCCGCCGTTGCTCGTCCGCGCCTTTCTAGCGGCGGAGGACCGGACGTTTTTTGAACATCACGGCATTGATTATCCGGGCATTATCGCGGCATTCCTGAACAATCTGCAAAGCAGCCGCCGCCCGGTCGGTGCATCGACCATTACCCAGCAGGTCGCAAAAAACCTGCTTGTCGGTAATGAAGTCAGTTATGTGCGAAAGCTGCGCGAGGCGATTCTGGCCTACCGGATCGAGGACACGCTGACCAAGGAACAGATTCTTGAACTGTACCTCAATCAGATTCCGCTGGGACGCAATGCCTTTGGTGTAGAGGCGGCCAGCCACGCCTATTTCGACAAGGATTTGGGCGAGTTGACGCTGGGGCAGCTCGCCTATCTTGCGATTCTGCCCAAGGGGCCGGCCAATTACGATCCGTTTCGCAAAGCCGATCGCGCGCTGAAGCGCCGCAATTTCGTGTTGAGCGAGATGTTGCGCAACAAGTTCATTACCGAGGCGCAATATAATCAGGCGCGCGCCGAACCCATCGGCGCAGTAGTGCGCCAGACGCCCAAGTTCGAGCGCGTCGGCGGCTATTTCGTCGAGGAAGTGCGCCGTCAGCTGGTCGAAAAATTCGGCGAGTCTGAGCGCGACGGCCCCTTCAGCATTTATTCGGGCGGGCTGTGGGTACGGACCTCGTTCGACCCGCAGATTCAGCAATATGCGCAAGAAGCGCTGCGCGACGGCCTGATCCGTTATGACCGCGGGCGCGGCTGGGACGGGCCGGTCGCGCATGTCGATCTGCCCCCCGGCAGCGCGGACGCCGATGGCGCGCCGCGCGGCTGGCTTCAGGCGCTGGTCAATAAAAATATCGGGGTCGATTACAAGGATTGGCGTGCCGCCATCGTCATCGCGGTCGCGCAGAGCGCGGCGGAAATCGGCTTTGCCGATGGCAGGACCGGTACACTCCCGCGATGGGCCGCGCAGATGCCGGTGCGAGGCAAGGGTGGCACCGCCTTTGCCGCGCTCGCTCCGGGCGACATCATTACGGTGGCGCCTGAGGGTGGGGTGTTCGCCCTGCGCGCGCTGCCGCGGGTGTCGGGCGGGATGGTGGTGCAGGAGCCGGCCACGGGCCGCGTCGTCGCGATGCAGGGCGGGTTTGATGCGCGGCTCAATTCGTTCAACCGCGCAACGCAAGCGATGCGCCAGCCGGGATCGACGATCAAACCACTGGTTTATGTGAGTGCACTCGAAAACGGGCTGACGCCAGCGTCGATCATCGTCGATGCGCCTTATTGCGTGTATCAGGGCGCGCGGCTGGGGCAGAAATGCTTTCGCAATTTCGGCGGCGGGCAGGGATCGGGCCCGCACACGATGCGTTGGGGCATTGAACAATCGCGCAATCTCATGACGGTGCGCGCCGCCAGCCAGATCGGCATGGACAAGGTAGTCGACACCATTAATCGCATGGGGGTGGGCAAATATCCCGCCTATCTCTCGATCGCGCTGGGCGCGGGCGAGACAACGGTGCAGCGGATGGTCAATGCCTTTTCGATCCTCGCCAATCAGGGGCGCGGTGCCCCCTCCACCCTGATCGATTATGTCCAGGATCGGCATGGCAAGGTGATTTGGCCCGAGGGCTGGCGGGCGTGCGCGCGCTGCAACGCGCCCGACTGGAACGGCCGGGCCATGCCGCGCCCGGTCATCCGCCAGCGCCAGGTGATTGATCCGGTATCGGCATTTCAGATGGTCCATATTACCGAAGGCGTGATCCAGCGCGGCACCGCGACCGTTCTGCGCGACCTGAACCGCCCGATCTTCGGCAAGACCGGCACCTCGACCGGCCCCACCGATGTGTGGTTTATCGGCGGGACGCCACAATTGGTGGGCGGGCTGTACATCGGCTATGATACGCCGCGCAGCCTTGGCGGTTATGCGCAAGGCGGGACGCTCGCCGCGCCGATTTTCAAGGCGTTTGCGCAAAAAGCATATGCGGGGATGGAACCAATGCCGTTCCGTGCCCCTGCCGGGGTGCGGTTCGTGCGGATCGACCGGGGATCGGGCCGTCCGGTTTACGGCGGCTGGCCAAGCGATGATCCCAAAGCAGCGACGATCTGGGAAGCGTTCAAGCCCGAAAGCGAGCCGCGCCGCGCCGTCGCACGTCAGATTGCGCCGGGCGATGCCGCGGCCGCCGCCGCC
>DHHS01000104.1:0-939 GCA_002403415.1 Sphingomonas sp. UBA4766
GGCCGCCGCCGCCGCCGCCGCTGCGCGTGCGCGCAGTGCCGCCCCGGTCCGGCAGACGGAACGAGCAAGCGACAGCGACTTCTTGCAAAGAGAGGGCGGAATCTACTAGCGGTCTTGCTCGTTCACCCGTCACCGCAGATAAAGGTTTTTGTTCAATGCGCGCCGAAGCGCAGGCCCATATCGACAGCATTCACGAATCGCTCGCGCTGGTGCGCCGCTTTCTTGACTGGGACCGCGCGCTGCGCCGCCTTGACGAGCTGAATGCGCGCGTCGAGGATCCGACGCTGTGGAATGACGCGAAGGCCGCGCAGGCGGTAATGCGCGAACGCCGCCGCCTTGATGAGGCAATCGCCGCCACCCGCGCAATCGAGCATGAGCTGAACGACACCGTCGACCTGATCGAACTGGCCGAAGGCGAAGGCGACACAGCGATGGCGGACGAAGGCGTCGCCGATCTCGCCAGACTCGCTGCGCGCGCCAATGACGACAAGGTCAAGGCGCTGCTGGCCGGTGAAGCCGATGGCAATGACACTTATGTCGAAGTGAATGCCGGCGCGGGCGGCACGGAGAGCCAGGACTGGGCCGGGATGCTCAGCCGGATGTATACCCGCTGGGCCGAACGGCGCGGACTGAAAGTGGAATTGATCGACCAACATTCGGGCGAACAGGCGGGTATCAAATCGGCAACGCTCTTGCTGAAGGGCGAGAATGCCTATGGCTATGCCAAGACCGAAAGCGGGGTGCACCGGCTGGTGCGGATCAGTCCCTATGATTCCGCCGCACGGCGTCACACCAGCTTTGCGAGCGTGTGGGTCTATCCGGTGATCGACGACAATATCGAGGTCGACATCAACGAAAGCGACCTGCGCATCGACACCTATCGGGCATCGGGCGCGGGCGGGCAGCACATCAACACCACCGATTCGGCGGTGCGCATCA
>DHHS01000104.1:1250-6817 GCA_002403415.1 Sphingomonas sp. UBA4766
ATTCGGCGGTGCGCATCACCCACTTGCCGACCGGCATCGTCGTGCAGTGCCAAAATCAGCGCAGCCAGCACAAGAACAAGGCGGAGGCCTATAACCAACTTCGCGCGCGGCTTTATGAGCGTGAATTGTCGATTCGCGAGGCCGCCGCAAACGCCGAAAACGCGACCAAGACCGATATTGGCTGGGGTCACCAGATCCGGTCCTATGTCTTGCAACCCTATCAGTTGGTGAAGGATTTGCGCACCGGCGTTACCTCGACCGCGCCCGGCGATGTGCTTGACGGCGCGCTTGATCCCTTCATGGCTGCTGCCCTGTCGCAGCGCGTGACGGGCGAGCGTGTGGATGTGGAGGACGTCGATTAAGCGGCGGCGCCCCTCCCGGCTTGCCCTGGCGTTCGCGCTGCTGGGCGGGTGTGATGCGGCGGCTGAGCGCTATGCCGGGCCGTTTCCGGCACCCGACCGCCCCGTGGCGCGCATTGTCTCTTCGCGCTGGTCGACCGAGGAAGCGCGCGACCGCGTCAACGAAGCAATGACGGTGATGGACCGCGCGCGTATTCAGCCGGGCATGACAATTGCCGATATTGGTGCTGGCGAAGGCTATTACACGGTCCGCCTGGCGCAGCGTGTGGGGCCGCGCGGGCGCGTGCTGGCGCAGGATATTTTTCCCGAAGTGCGTGACAAGCTCGCCGAGCGAGTGACGCGCGAACGCTTGCAAAGCGTGTCGGTAAAGCTTGGCACGCCCGCCGACCCCAAATTGCCCGACAACAGCTTTGACCGCGTGCTGATGGTGCATATGTATCATGAGATCACGCAACCCTATGAATTTTTGTGGCGGATGCATCCGGCGCTGAAGCGCGACGGGCTGGTCGTGGTGGTGGATGCCGACCGCCCGACGCAGAACCACGGCACGCCGCCTGCACTCCTCCAATGCGAATTTGCCGCCGCCGGTTACGAACGGGTTTGGGCCGAGGATATGCCGTCGGCGGGTGGCTATATCGCGGCGTTTCGCGCGGTGCGCCCGCGGCCTGATCCCGCCGCGATCAAAGGGTGCCGCCTGAACTAACGGCGCTTGGCCACGCGCCTGCGACGCGCTAGCATCGCGCGATGCAGGCTTATCACGACTTGATGCAGCGCATCCTCGACGATGGGGTTGAAACCGCCGACCGTACCGGTGTTGGCACCTTGTCGGTGTTCGGGCATCAGATGCGCTTTCGTTTGGCCGATGGGTTTCCGCTGGTGACGACCAAGAAGCTCCATCTGCGCTCGATCATCATCGAACTCCTCTGGTTCCTGCGGGGTGATACCAATGTCGGCTGGCTGCGCGAGCGGGGGGTCAGCATCTGGGACGAATGGGCCAATGACGCTGGCGATCTTGGCCCGGTTTATGGCAAGCAGTGGCGCGATTGGGAAACACCGGCGGGAGCGCCGGTCGATCAGATTGCCGAACTGATCCGCCAGATTCGCGACAACCCCGCCTCGCGCCGCCAGATTGTGTCGGCATGGAACCCGGCGGATTTGCCGCGCATGGCGCTCGCCCCCTGTCACTGCCTGTTCCAGACGCATGTGTCGGGCGGCAAGCTCAGCCTCCAGCTTTATCAGCGATCGGCCGATGTGTTCCTCGGCGTGCCGTTCAACATCGCCAGCTATGCGCTGCTGACGCATATTCTGGCCGATCAATGCGGGTTGGCGGTGGGGGATTTCATCTGGACCGGCGGCGATTGCCACTTGTATCTCAATCATCTGGATCAGGCGCGGCTGCAACTTTCCCGAACCCCAGGGCCATTGCCACGCCTTGAAATCCTGCGGCGGCCCGACGCGATCGATGGCTATGCGTATGAGGATTTCGCCATCCACGGCTACATCGCCGACCCGCATATCAAGGCGCCGGTGGCAGTTTGATTACGCTCCACCTGGCGCGCGCCGACAATGGGGTGATTGGCGCGGACGGCAAAATTCCCTGGCATATTCCCGGTGAACAGCGCCGGTTCAAGGCAATGACCATGGGCAAGCCGATGATCATGGGCCGCAAGACTTTCGAGAGTTTTCCAAAGCCCCTTCCCGGCAGGCGCCATATCGTCCTGACGCGCGATCCGGATTGGTCGGCGGCAGGTGCCGAGGTCGCGCACGATCCGGACAGCGCGTTGGCGCTGTGCGGCGGCCCAGCATCGGTGATCGGCGGGGCACAGGTGTATGCGCTGTTCTTGAGGCGGGCCGATTGCATCGAACTGACCGAAGTGCATGTGTCGCCCTCTGGCGATGCGATTGTCCCGGCGTTCGCCGGTTGGCGCGAGACCGCGCGCACGGATTTTGCCGCCAATGGGGTAACGCCCGGCTATAGCTTCGTGACGCTTGCCCCCCTATAGCGTGAGCCATGATGCGCCTTGACGGGGGTGCCGATGTGCCGGCGGCGTTGCGCGCGGGCATTGTGGCGCTGGGGAATTTCGACGGCTTTCACCGCGGCCATCAGGCGGTGGTGGCGCGCGCGCGGTCGCGAGCGGCAAGCGAGCATCGGCCACTGATCGTTGCGACCTTCGATCCGCATCCGGTCCGCTATTTCAAGCCCGATGCTGCCCCCTTTCGTCTGACAACGCTGGATCAGCGCGCGCGGTTGTTTGCGGCGGCGGGCGCGGATGCGATGGTCGTGTTCGGCTTTGACGCAGCGCTTGCCAGCCTGAGTGCTGAGGATTTTGTCGTGGAGCGACTGGTCGCGCGGCTGGGCGTGGCGGGCGTGGTGACGGGCGACGACTTCACTTTTGGCCGGGGGCGTAGCGGTGATGTCGGGGTGCTGCGCGCGCTGGGCGCACAGCACGGCTTCAGCGTTGACACCGTTAGCCCGGTTGCGGAGGGCGGCGATGTCGTGTCGTCGAGCCGTATTCGCGCCCTGCTGACGCGCGGCGATCCGCGCGGTGCCGCAGCACTGCTCACCCGCCCGTTCGCGATTGAGGGAGTGGTGCAGCATGGTGACAAGCTGGGCCGCACGATCGGCTATCCCACGGCCAATGTCGCACTGGGCAATTATCTGCGGCCCGCATACGGGATTTACGCGGTGCGGGCGCGGCTCGACGACGGTCGGGTGGTCGATGGCGCGGCCAATCTGGGGATTCGGCCAAGTTTCGACCCGCCGAAGGAATTGCTCGAAGCTTATTTGTTCGATTTCGCCGAGGATCTCTACGGCCGCACGATCGAAATCGCGCTGATCGACTATCTGCGGGCGGAGGCGAAGTTCGACAGTCTCGATGCGCTTACTGCGCAGATGGACGCCGATTGCGGCGCGGCCCGCGCGGTATTGGCCCGTTCTTAAGAGCCGGTGCCGCCGGGTCGAACGAAGCGCTAGTTGAACCGGAATCGGTAACTGACCGCCGCCCCCACCGACACCTGATTGCGGCTGCCAAACCGGCTCGTGGTGATGGGGGAGGCCGCCGCCTGGTCAACCAGCCGGTTATAGCTGGCAAACAGCGTCGCATTCCATTTCGGGCTCAGCCGCCGCGACACAAAGCCCGACACGCCGACATCGTTCACCCCGCTGCCGGGGCGATAGGCGGCAAGGCCGCTGGTCAGCGACGCCGCCGGGGTCACGCCGTAATAATTGCGGAAATAAACCGCATTGGCAAAGCGCACCCGACCGCCATAGCCGATCGTCCATTTGCCGAGCAGCGCGATGCGCCGCAGCGACAGATCGGCGAGCAGCCCGTTGTGCCCGCTCACCGCCTGGCGCACTTCGAGCTGGACGGTAGTGAACAGCGATGGCTGATAGGCGACGAACCCGCCCGCCTCGACCGTAAAGCGGATGCGCTGAAGCCCCGGAAACACCGCAATGTCACGGGTGGTGCGGCCGAATTCGGGGCGCAGGATCGGCCCCGCGCGGAACTTGCGCGTGTTGATCAGGTTATAGCCGATCCCGGTTTGGACGGACGCAAAAAATTGATTTTTATAGCGAATGTCGAGCTGCGGGATGGGCAGGATGCGTAAGCCCCGGCTGCCGGGGAATTCTGGCACCGCGAGCAGACCGGGGCCAAAGTCAATCTGCCAGCCCGGCGGAAAGGGCCCAAAGCCGAGTGCGGGGCCAGCCGGGCGCGACGCGGGCGTTTGGGCGGGGGCTTGCTGCTCGGTGGCGGGCGCGGTGATGCTGACTTCGAGTGCCGTTCCTGTTTCGGGTGGCGTTGCAACCGGCGGGGCCGGTGAAACCGCCAATGCCGCCAAAAGTGCCGAATCGATCATAATGCCCATCCCCAATGCGCGCCTCCTTGCGGCCCTAGCCGGTTCGGCGCCATTCTCAAGCCGAATGCGCGTCACGCCAGTCACGCACACCAGTCACGCAGGCCGCGCACGGGGACGGGTGACGAACGCGCTGCGACGCGGTAGAGCCTTGTCCCCATGACCGATACACACGACACTGCGCGGGATTGGCGCGACACCGTCTTCCTGCCGAAGACCGATTTTCCGATGAAAGCGGGCCTGCCGCAAAAGGAGCCGGGCATTGCCGCGCGCTGGGAGCAGATCGGGCTCTATGACGCCCTGCGCATAGCCCGCCGGGGCCGCGAGAAATTCATCCTCCATGATGGCCCGCCCTACGCCAATGGCGACATGCATATCGGCCATGCGCTGAACCACATCCTCAAGGACATGGTCTGCCGCACCCAGAACCTCTTGGGCCGCGATGCGCCTTACGTGCCGGGCTGGGACTGCCACGGCCTGCCCATCGAGTGGAAAGTCGAGGAGCAGTACCGCAAGGAGAAGAAGGCCAAGCCCGTCCTCACCGGCGCAGGCCGCGACGAGGCGGCGGTCAAGGCGTTCCGCGACGAATGCCGCGCCTACGCGCAGCACTGGGTCGATGTGCAGCGCTCGCAGCTGAAGCGCCTCGGCATCATGGGCGATTGGGACCACCCCTACCTCACCATGCAGAAGGAGAGCGAGGCGGTGATCGTCGCCGAGCTTCTGAAGCTGGCCGAGGCGGGGAACCTCTATCGCGGATCGAAGCCGGTGATGTGGTCGCCCGTCGAACAGACCGCGCTGGCCGAGGCGGAGGTCGAATACGAGGACATCACCTCGACCCAGATCGACGTGGCATTCGAGATCGTCGAGAGCCCGATCCCCGAACTGGTCGGCGCCCACGCGGTGATCTGGACGACGACGCCGTGGACGATCCCGGTGAACCAGGCTTTGGCCTATGGGCCGGAGGTGGAGTATGTTCTCTACGAGGTTCGCGCTGCCGAGGGCTTTGTCGATCCCGGCGAAGATCCCTTTGAGCCTGCAGATGCGTCGAATTGGCGTGTCGCTGGTCGGTATCTTATTGCTCGCGAACTGATCTCCGAAGTCGCACAGCGCACCGTCACTGGTTTCGGCGGGACGACCGACTGGATGACTGAAATCTGGGCTGGCAAAGGCTCCGAGCTCGCCGGCACCCTCGCCCGCCACCCGATGCACCACCTCGGCGGGTTCTACGCCGCGCCGCGCCCGCTGCTCCCCGGCGACTTCGTCACCACCGACAGCGGCACCGGCCTCGTCCACATGTCGCCCGACCACGGCGAGGACGATTTCGAGCTGTGCAAGGCGAACGGCATCAACCCC
>DHHS01000187.1 GCA_002403415.1 Sphingomonas sp. UBA4766
CATCGCGCCGCCGCCGACGCCGAGCAATTCCGCCGCCGCACCTGCACGCCCGGCGCGCAGCAACCGACCAAGCGGATCGGCGCCCGCATCGACTTCGCCGATTACCGCATCGGCATCGACAGCCACGCGGTCAAAGGTCAACCGCGCGGCGATCGAGGAGTCAGCGAGTCGCTCCGCTTCCGCCGTCAGTCCGGCGGCTCCCTGTGGCACCGCGAACAGGGTGATCCCATCGCTGTCCTCCAACGATCCCGCCGTGCGTGCGGCGACGATGATGACATCGGCGACATGGCCGTGGCTCACAAACTGCTTGGTGCCCGACAGTGTAAAGCCATTACCCGATCGTTCGGCGCGCATCGCAATGCCGGTGCCATGTTTTGCGCGCTCGTCAATCGCGAGCGCTGCCACCGTTTCGCCGCGCAGGATCCCGGGGAAGTACCGCGCCGCGTGGGCGCTGCCCTTCAGCGCCTCAACGGCGGCAACTGCAGTCGTGAGGAAGGGGGAGGGGGAGAGGTTACGGCCAATCTCCTCCAACACCACGCCCGCCTCGACATGGCCAAGCCCAAGTCCGCCGTCTTGCTCACCGATCAGCACGCCGGTGAAGCCAAGCTCGGCGAATTGCTTCCACAAATCGCGGCTGAACCCGGTTGCGTCCTTCGCATCGCGCAGGGCTCGCAGGTGCTTGACGGGGGCGGCATCGGCCACGAAATCGCGCGCGGTGTCGCGCAGCATGGTTTGTTCATCGGTCAGATAGAGGGGCATTGTTCACGCTTCCTTGTTCGCGTCGGCGCACCCGCACCGCGCACGATGATTATGCAGAGGGCAGTTCCAAAATCCGCTTGGCGACGATGTTGAGCTGCACTTCGCTCGTCCCGCCCTCGATCGAATTGGCCTTGGTGCGCAGCCACGCACGCGGCCCGGCACCACCGTTTGATCGCGCGCTTTCCCATTCCAGCGCGTCGGAGCCGCCGGCCGCCATCATCAACTCGTGGCGACTCTTGTTCAGCTCGGTGCCGTAATATTTCATCATGCTGGGTTGCGCAGGGTGGGCGCGACCCGCCTTCAGCTCGTCGATAAAGCGTTCGGACATCATGCCGAACGCCTGGGCACGCACTTCGAACAGCGCGATCGATGCGCGCAGGAGCGGATCGGCGAGCCGCCCGTCATGGTCGAGCCCGACGGTTGCGATCGCCCCCTCGATCAGCGGATTGCCGCCGGTCGAGGCAAGCCCCATGCCGCTAATCATCTCGCGCTCATGCCCCAAGAGATATTTGGCGACGTCCCAACCCTTGTTCTCGTCATGCACGCGGTTGGCCTTGGGCACTTTGACGTTATCGAAAAACGTCTCGCAAAATGGCGAATATCCGCTGATGAGCAGGATCGGCTTGGTCGACACGCCGGGCGATGCCATGTCGAACAGGACAAAGCTGATCCCGTTATGCTTGTCGGCCTTGTCGGTGCGGACGAGGCAGAAAATCCAGTCGGCCTTGTCGGCGTAGCTGGTCCAAACTTTCTGGCCGTTGATGATGTAATGGTCGCCCGCATCCTCAGCGCTCGTCGCAAGGCTGGCGAGGTCGGAACCGGCGTTGGGTTCCGAATAACCCTGACACCAGCGGATCTCACCGCGCGCGATTTTTGGCAGATGCTCGAGCTTTTGCTCCTCGGTGCCATATTTAAGGAGCGCTGGCCCAAGCATGGAAATACCAAAACTGTTGAGCGGGTTACGGCATTTCATCGCCGCCATTTCTTCGCGCAGCACCTTGGTCTCAGCAGGCGAAAGCCCGCCGCCGCCATAGGCGACCGGCCAGTCTGGCACCGTCCAGCCGCGCGACGCCATTGCATCCATCCATTCCTTTTGCCCGGGCTGAAAATCCGGGTTGCGACCGCCCCAGCAGGCGTCCTTGTCCGACCGCACCGGCTCGCGCATTTCGGGTGGGCAATTGGCTTCGAGCCAGGCGCGGGTCTCGCTGCGGAAGGTTTCTAGGTCGCTCATCGTTTCAGCTCCTCATCAAATCATGCGCCGCGCGGGCGATGGCAATCGCGGTCCAGTCGCGGTTGTAATCGGCAATCACCTGCACGCCGATCGGCAGGCCTTGTGCGTCGGTACCGATGCGCACACTGGTCGCGGGCAGCATCGGGAAAGTCGCAAGGCCCGGATAGGCGAGCTGCGCACCGGCGGGGGCCATGATGCCGTCGAGCTGCAGCAGCCGTTCACCCAGTGGCGTGTCGTCATGCGGATAGGCGGTCGTGCCCCACACCGGTGCGATCACGGCGTCATATGATCCGAACAATCGGCCCCAGTCGCGCCGACACTTCGCCTGTGCGTCGATTAGCGCGAACCAATCAGGAAGCGTCATCGGCGTGCCGCCTTCGGGCGCTGCGCCGCGCGCCATCGCAGTCAGCAGCATGCGGACATAATTCATGTGCTGGCCGATTAGATCGGGCAGCAGATCGCTGTCATGATCGACCCTTGCCCCCGCCGATGCGAAGGCGGTGCCGGTAGCCTCGATCGCGGCCTTGATGGCTGTCTGGACCGGGGCAAGCGGGTGTTCGGGCAGCAAGAGGATTCGCCAATCGCGGGGCTCGCGTGGGGCGGGGCGGCTGAGCGCGTCGCCACCCATCACCTCGAACAGTGCTTCCAGATCATCGGCATCACGCGCGATCGGGCCGATGACGTTGAGCGCCACGCCGCATCCTTCGGTTCGCGGGAAGTTGTGTCCGAAACTTAACAGCGCATTGTAAGTCGGCTTGTGACCCCACATCCCGCAAAACGCTGCGGGCGTCCGAATCGACCCGCCAATGTCCGATCCGATTTCGATTGGCACAAAGCCCGCCGCGAGTGCCGCCGCAGCCCCGCCCGACGAACCGCCGGGGACGCGGTCGAGATTATGCGGATTGCGCGTGCGGCCATAGACCGGGTTGTTGGTCTGAATATCGGCGAGCGCCACCGGAACATTAGTCTTGCCGAGAATTACGGCGCCCGCTGCCTTCAGCCGTTGGACGGCGACTGCGTCTTCGCTTGCGACGTGATCTGCGTGTTCGGCAAAGCCCCAGCAGCTGACAAGCCCGGCGACGTCGAAGCTTTCCTTCACCGTCATCGGCACGCCGAGCAGCACACCCGAAGTGTCGCCCGCCGCGACCCGCGCATCGACCGCCCGCGCCTGCTCACGCGCCCGCTCAAAATCGCGGACGACAACCGCGTTGATCGCGCCATCGCCCGCCTCGATTCGGGCAATCGCTGCGTCACATTCGGCGAGCGCGGTGGTCTCACCAGATCGGATTGCAGCGGCAGTTGCGAGCGCACCCCTCATGCCGATGGCGGCTCGTTGCGGACGAATTGAACCAGTTCGATCTCATGTCCGTCCGGATCGGCGACGAACGCGATCTTCATCGGTCCCATGGCAAAGGGGGTGCGCAAGGCGCGCGCGCCGTGATCGAGCAGCCGTGCAAAGGCGGCATCAATGTCCCTCGTCAGAAAGCCGACCGGGCCGTGCGCCGACCCTTGCGTGAGCGTGCGTTCATCCTTCCAGCGAAACAGCACGAGCGTGAACCGGCCCTGCGGCATCGTCAGCATCGCTTCCTCAACCTCGGGCAAGTCGAACCTGGGGCCAGCTTCCACCATGCCGAACGCGCCGGCATAAAAGTCGATCATCGCTTGCATGTCGGTGACGATCAGCTTGAAGAAATTCAGCTGAAAGCCAAGATCGGCCATGGTCGGCAGGGTGGCTGGAGCGGAGGCGGTCATTTGAACCGCCCACCGCTTTCGGCATTGGCCTTGAGCAGTTCGGCAACGGTGAACCCGTGCTTCTCCAGCCCGGCAACGATTTTCTTTGCGCCCTCGGTGTCGGCCCAGAACATCGGGCCGCCGCGATAGACCGGCCAGCCATAGCCGTAGATCCACACGACATCGATATCGCTGGCGCGCTGCGCCATCTTCTCCTCTAGGATCAGCGCGCCTTCATTGACCATGGTGTAAAGCGTGCGTTCGATGATTTCCTCGTCGGAAATCTCGCGCTTGGGCAGGTTTGATCGGCTGCGGAAATCCTCGATGATCTCGGCGACGCGCGCGGAAGGCGTGGGATTGCGCTTTTCGTCATAATCGTAAAAGCCTGCGCCCTTTTTCTGGCCCCAGCGATCTTCGGCGCACAGGGCGTCGCGGATGCTTTCGATCCGGGTCGGGTCGCGGTGCCAGCCGATGTCGACACCGGCCAGATCGCTCATCTGGAACGGACCCATCGGCATCCCGAATTCGACATGGACGCGGTCAATCTGTTCCGGGGTGGCCCCTTCCATCAACAGCTTGTTCGCCTCCACTTGCCGCGGCATCAGCATGCGGTTGCCGATAAAGCCGTGGCACACGCCGGAGACGACCGCGACCTTCCGGATCGTTTTCGCCAGCGCCATCACGGTCGCCAGCACATCGTCGGCAGTTTTCGCCCCGCGCACCACCTCAAGCAGCTTCATGACATTGGCGGGCGAGAAGAAGTGCATGCCGACCACGTCCTGCGGGCGGCTTGTGCTCGCGGCGATTTCGTCGATGTTGAGATAGCTGGTGTTCGACGCGAGGATCGCGCCGGGCTTCACAATCGCGTCAAGCTTGCCGAACAGCTCCTTCTTGACGTCCATATTCTCATAAACCGCTTCGATCACCAGATCGCAATCGGCGAGATCGTCCAGGCTGAGCGTGGGGGTGAGCGCCCCCATCGCGGCCTCGACCTGCTCGGCCTTCATCCGTCCCTTGGCGGCCGACGCCTCATAGTTCTTGCGAATAACGCCGGCGCCGCGGTCGAGCGCGTCCTGCTGCATCTCGACGATGGTGACGGGAATGCCCGCCGATAGGAAGTTCATCGAAATGCCGCCGCCCATGGTGCCTGCACCAATCACGCCGACCTTCTTGATGGCACGCAGCGCGATGTCGGGGGCAATGCCGTCAATCTTGGCGGCTTGGCGTTCGGCGAAGAACAAATGGCGCTGCGCCGCACTTTGGGTGCCCAGCATCAGCTTCATGAACTGCTGCCGTTCAAAGGTGATGCCATCGGCAAAGCTCGACCCATCGGTTGCCTTTTCCACGCAGGCAATGTTGGCGGCGGGCGCGTCGAACCCGCGGAAGCGCTTGGCATTCGCAGCCTTGAACGTAGCGACGGCCTCAGGATCGGCGGCGGCGACCTTCTCGCTCGCGCGGGGGAGCGGTCGGGCATCGGCCATTTCGCGGGCAAAGGCGATGGCGTCTTCGGCGAGCGAGCCTTCGCCCGCAATCCGGTCGATCAGCCCGGCTTGCAGTGCGACCTTGGCCGGAATCGGATCGCCAATCGCGGTCATCTGCAGCGCGAGCGGCACCCCCGCGAGGCGCGGAATCCGCTGCGTCCCGCCGGCACCGGGGAGCAGGCCGAGCTTGACTTCGGGCGTGCCGATCACCGCCTTGGGGTCGGCGATCCGGTAATGGCATGCCAGCGTCACTTCGCACCCACCGCCAAGGGCTGTGCCGTGGAACGCGGCGATAACGGGCTTGTCGGCCGCCTCGATCATGTCGAGGAGGGTGGGCAGGCCCGGCTCCTGCATCGGTTTGCCAAATTCGGTGATGTCGGCACCGGCAAAAAAGGTCTTGCCCTCGCAGCGGATCACCATCGCCTTCACGCTCGGATCGCTGAGCCCCTCCTTGATCCCGGCGTCCAGCCCCTGGCGCACCGCCGCGCCCAGCGCGTTGACCGGCGGGCTGTTGGAAATGATGACAAGGACGTCGCCGTGCCGTTCGGTGGTGATCGGGCTGGTCATGAAAACTCTCCTGCAGGGACGATTAACGGGTAAGCGCGCTGTAGATCAGCGTCTTGAGCTCGCGGCGGATCGGATAAGTGCTCGACGGGCGCAACTGCGTCATGAACACCATGCTGATCTGCTCGAGCGGATCAATGAAGAAGGCGGTCGAAAACATGCCGCCCCAATAATATTCCCCGACCGAGCCGGGCATCATCGTTTTGGCGACATCCATCGTGAC
>DHHS01000068.1 GCA_002403415.1 Sphingomonas sp. UBA4766
CGGCGTGTCCCGCCCAGTCAGCATGACCGCGCGCGCGCCGAGCCGCTGCGTCACCGCCACCGCCTCATCATAGAATGACCCGGCCCCATGCACAGCAAAAGTGCCAAGCGTAAACGCAATCGGCGGCGGGCCATCGGCAAGAAATGCCTCCAGCGCGGCATCGACGCCTGATTCAGTACCCGTCTCGGCATTGCCATCGAACAACGGAAAGCCGACGATGCGCGTGCCCGGCAGCGCGTCCGGCGGCATTGCCCCCAGTTGCTCGGAATAGGTGCCCAGCACCAGCAGCGCTTGCTCCTGTGGTTCGAGCAGCCGTCGAGCGCATTTCGGCTCGACCCCGCTAGCCACGCGCACCCGGTTGACCTGACGCCGGTACATCACATCAACGGCCTGACGAATCATGGTATAGGCAAAGCGATTCCACAGCCGCCCTGCCGAACCAACCGGCGGCTGCCTCATCATCCAGAAGTCGGGCGTTTTGGGCGGGTCATAGGCCGACAGCATCGCCATTGGCTGCAACACGATCGAAATCAGCGGGATTGCTCCCTTCTCACAAACGATCGGCGCGGCCAGCGCAAAAATCGACGCCACGATCGCGCGCGCCCCCTCCGCCACTTCGCAGAGTGCACGCGTCGATGATTCGAGCGACGGTAGCAACACCTGGTCGAGCATCTGCCACTGATCGTCCATGATCTGGCGGACGGCCTCTGCCTCGTTCAGGCCCATGCGCGCGCGGATATCATCGAACGCGGGCAGCACCGCCTCCGCGTCCAGCCCGGCGGCGCGGCATTCGTCGAGGTGGTCATAACCGACCGCCATCACCGGGCGAAAGCCACGCGCCTTTAACGCCAGCGCGATGGCAATAAACGGATGAAGATCCCCCCGCGTGCCGATCGTGGTCAAAACGACTTTACGCATGGACGAAATGAGTGCGCCAGGACCGGCGCGCGGTCAACGGGGGATCGAATCGCCGGGTCGCGAGCGATGGGTCAATCTGCGTTATTTCGGGGCAAGCACCATCAACATCTGGCGCCCCTCCATCCGTGGATAGGCTTCGACCTTGGCATGTTCGGCGGTGTCGGCCTGCACCCGCTGGAGCAGTGCCATGCCAAGCTGGCCGTGGCTCAATTCACGGCCCCGAAACCGCAGCGTCACCTTCACCTTGTCGCCTTCTTCGATGAATTCGGCGATTTTCTTCATCTTGGTGTCGTAATCATGATCGTCGATATTGGGACGCATCTTGATCTCTTTGATCTCCTGCGTCTTTTGCGATTTGCGTGCGGCATTGGCCTTTTTCTGGGCCTCGTATTTGAACTTGCCGACGTCAAGGAATTTGGCGACCGGCGGGTCGGCGTTGGGCGATACTTCAACCAGGTCAAGCCCCACGGCCAGCGCCTGTTCCATCGCCTCGCGCGTGTACATCACGCCCAGATTTTCGCCGTCCTGATCGATCACGCGGACCTTTGGCGACACAATAAATTCGTTGAACCGCGGACCATTGATCGGCGGGGGCGCAAGCGGGCGCCGGGTCATGGGAGGACGTATGAGTATTGCTCCTGTGGTTGTCTGATCGCGCAACATACGCGCGATTGCGTCATTTGGGAAGTTCTGACGGGGGCTGGCGCGCAATCACGCGCGCGCAAGATCGGGTGGCATCGCGTCCCGGCGGACCATGGCGAGCAGATCATCGAGCGGCATCATCTGTTGCCGGTCGCTGCCCAATTGGCGCAGCGCGACCGTCCCTTCCTCGGCCTCGCGCTTGCCGACGACGATGAGGTTCGGCACTTTCGCCAGCGAGTGTTCGCGCACCTTGTAATTGATCTTTTCGTTGCGCAGATCGGTTTCGACGCGAATCCCCGCCGCGGCAAGCCGCGCTGCGACCGCATTGGCATAGTCATCCGCGTCCGACACAATCGTTGCCACCACCGCCTGCACGGGTGCCAGCCATAGCGGGAAGCGCCCGGCATACTCCTCGATCAAGATGCCCATGAAGCGCTCATAGGTGCCGAAAATCGCGCGGTGCAGCATGACCGGGCGGTGGCGAGCGCCATCCTCCCCCACATAGCTCGCGTCGAGCCGCTCAGGGAGCACGCGGTCGGCTTGCAGTGTGCCAACCTGCCAAGTGCGGCCAATCGCATCGGTCAAATGCCATTCGAGCTTGGGCGCATAAAACGCGCCTTCGCCGGGCAGTTCCTCCCAGCCATAGGCCTCGGTCGCCAGCCCGGCCGCCGTCACAGCGTCGCGCAATTCGCCCTCTGCCTTGTCCCAATCCGCATCCGAACCGAACCGCTTTTCAGGACGCAACGCGAGCTTGACCGAATATTTGAACCCAAAATCGCTATAAATCCGATCAATCAGCGCGCAAAACGCGCGGACCTCGTCCACCACCTGATCGTCGCGGCAGAAGATGTGCGCATCATCCTGCGTGAATTGCCGCACCCGCATGATCCCGTGGAGCGCGCCATGCGCTTCATTACGGTGGCAACAGCCGTTTTCATAGAATCGCAGCGGCAAGTCGCGATAGCTTTTGATCCCCTGGCGAAACACCATGATGTGCGCGGGGCAATTCATGGGCTTCATGGCCATCCAGCCGGCATCGGCGGCGACCTTGGGCGCGGCACCCTCACCATCGGGGACGATATCGGGGACGGCGAACATGTTTTCGGCATATTTGCCCCAATGGCCCGACTGTTCCCACTGGCGCACGTCCATCAATTGCGGCGTCTTGATCTCCTGATACCCCGCGCCCTTGATTGCGCGACGCATATAGTCCTCAAGCGCGCGATAAATCACATAGCCCTTGGGGTGCCAGAACACCGACCCTTGCGCCTCGCTCTGCAAGTGGAACAGGTCCATTTCCTGCCCGATGCGGCGGTGGTCACGCTTGGCGGCTTCCTCCAGCATCGTCAGATGCGCGTCGAGCTGTTTTTTGTTCAGCCAGCCAGTGCCATAGATGCGGCTGAGCATCGCATTATTCTGGTCCCCGCGCCAGTAAGCGCCCGACACGCGCGTCAGCTTGAAGGCGTCGGCGGCGAGCTTGCCGGTGGAGGCAAGATGCGGCCCCCGGCACATGTCGAGCCAATCATCGCCCGACCAATAAACCGTAAGCGGTTCATCACCGGGAAGGTCGGCCGCCCATTCGGCCTTGAACGTCTCACCCTGTTGCCGCCAGCGGCTGATGAGCGTCGCGCGGTCCCACACTTCGCGGCGCAGCGGCTTGTCGGCGCAGATGATGTCGCGCATCGCTTCCTCGATCGCGGGCAAGTCCTCGTCGGTGAAAGGGCCGCGATCGGCTGCAGGCGCGAAGTCATAGTAAAAGCCATCATCGGTCGATGGCCCGAACGTAATCTGCGTGCCGGGATACAGCCGCTGCACCGCCTCGGCCAGCACATGCGCATAATCATGCCGCGCCATTTCCAGCGCGTCTGCCTCATCCCGTGTCGTGACCAGCGCAAGTGTGGCGTCGCCGTCAAACGCGCGGCCAATGTCGCGCAGTTCGCCGTCGACCCGCGCGGCAATTGCCACCTTGGCGAGACCCGGCCCGATCGCGGCGGCGATATCCGCAGGGGTAGTCCCCGGCGCAACCTCGCGGACGGAGCCGTCAGGCAGCGTGATGCGGAACATGTCGGACATGGGAAAACTCGGACTTTCGGTGGTTATCGACCAGCAGCGGCTTATGCCCGCTGCGGCGAATTAGGCAAGCACCCGCTTGGCCTCCGCTTGTCGGCTGTCGGTGCGATCAGCCGACCGGCGTGGTGTTGACGACGGGCGCGCCGCCCCCTTGCGGGACATAGGGCGGGTCTTCGGCAAGCGGCAGCGTGGAGGGGAGCGGCGGCGCACTCGGATCGGTAAACTGCGTCGGCTCGGG
>DHHS01000182.1 GCA_002403415.1 Sphingomonas sp. UBA4766
TGGGCAGGCCGATTGCCGCTCGGCCGCTGCCCAGCGCGCGCAGACCCCGCCGCGCATCGGCGCGCGTCCGCTGAACCAGATGCCCGACCCAACGCTGCTCCGCGCGGTCGATTACCGCGAGGGCGGCTGTTCCAAACCGATCGCGATTGGCCGCGTCACGCGCCGCTGATCCACTGCTCGCGCGCTGGTCAAATATCCTGCACCAGCCGCCCGTAAAGCTCGGGCCGCCGGTCGCGAAAAAAGCCAAAGGCGGCGCGGTGGCGCTTCACCCGGTCAAGGTCGATGGAGGCGGTGATCACGCCTTCCTCGGCACGACCCAGCTCGGCCAGAATGTCACCGCGCTCGTCGGTGATGAAGCTGGTGCCGTAAAATGTCTGGCCATGTTCGGTCCCGATGCGGTTGGCGGCCACCACCGGCACGACATTTGACACCGCATGCCCCACCATCGCGCGCCGCCACAGCCGCGCGGTGTCGAGCCCCTCGTCATGCGGCTCGCTACCAATCGCGGTTGGATAAAACAGCACCTCGGCACCCATCAGCATCATCGCGCGCGCCGTTTCGGGATACCATTGGTCCCAGCAGATGCCGACGCCCAGTGTCGCCCCGGGGCCCGGCCAGACCTTGAAGCCGGTATTGCCGGGGCGAAAATAGAATTTTTCCTCATAGCCCGGCCCATCGGGGATGTGGCTCTTGCGGTAAACGCCCTGCACCGCGCCATCGGGACCGATCATCGCCAGGCTGTTGTAATGATGCGGGCCGTCGGCTTCGAAAAAGCTGGTCGGGATGGTGACGCGCAGTTCCGCCGCCAGCGCCTGCATCGCGCGCACCGCAGCATGATCGCCCACGCCTCGCGCGGTCGCGAACAGCGATTCGTCCTCGACCCGGCAGAAGTATTCGCCCTCGAACAATTCGGGCGGCAGGATGACTTGCGCGCCGCGCCCCACCGCCTCGCGCACGCCGTCTGCGACCTTGGCGATATTGGCGGCCTGATCCGGCCCAAAGCTAAGCTGGAGCGCGGCGACAGTGATCTCGGTCATGAGTGTCTCTCTCCTTCAGCCCGGAATCTGCTGGCTGATGCAATGAAAGCTGCCCCCGCCGGTCAGGATATGGTCGGCGCGCAGGCCCACCACACGCCGGTCAGGGAAGATGTCGGCAAAGGCAGCAACGGCGGCCGCGTCCTCCGGCGCTCCATAAATGGGCACGACGACTGCGGCATTGCCGATGTAGAAATTCATATAGCTCGCCGGCACGATTTCCTCATCGCGCAGGATCCGCCCCGGCGAGGGCACGCGCACCACCTCCACATCGGCGCCGGAGAAATGCACTCGCTCGGCCGCGAGTTGATAGACGCGCCAATTGGGATCATTCTCGGCAGCCTGCGGAATGGCGATGCGCCCCGGGGCGACGAACCGCGCCAGATTGTCGACATGGCCATCGGTATGATCGTTGAGCAAGCCATTCCCCAGCCAGATCACTTGGGTGAAGCCCAGGTCATCGCGCAGCCGCTGGACAATCCCTTCCCGCGACAGGCCGGGATTGCGATTATGGTTGAGCAGGCACTGCTCGGTTGTCACGACCAGGCCCGTGCCGTCGCCATCAATCGCACCGCCCTCTAGGATCCAGTCGCATTCAACCGCCTCGACCCGGCGCGATTTGGCGAGCCGCCCCCCAATATCCTCATCGCCCGGCAAATCATATTTGCCGCCCCAGCCGTTGAACCCGAACAGCCGTGCCTCATGCCGCGAGACCATGATCGGCCCAGTATCGCGCAGCCAGATATCGCCAAAGGGTTCGAGCACCACTTCGGCAAAGGGCGCCAGTTTTCGCGCCGCGTCGGCCGCATCGACATCGGCGGCGACCAGCAACACCTTCTCGCCTGCGCCGCCCGCATGCACGGCCTCGGCAAAGGCGACGACTTCGGCGCGGGCCGGCTCGATATCATCAAGCCACAGCTCGTCGTGGCTGGGAAAGCCGATCCAGACGGCCTTGTGATGCGCCCATTCGGCGGGCGGGATCAATTTTGGCATGAGCGCGCACTCCATTTTTCTCGCCGCTGCGATACCGCGAAACGCCGCGCGCTGCCACCCGTGCCGCGTGCATCGGCTTTCGCGCTAGACAAGCGCGGGGGAGTGGGGCATCATAACAATAACGGGGGAGAGGGATTTCATGTCCGAGCCATTTCTGTCGGAAATCCGGTTATTTTCCTTCAATTTCGCGCCAAGAGGTTGGGCGTTTTGCAACGGCCAACTTTTGCCGATCAACCAGAATCAGGCGCTCTTTTCGCTGCTCGGCACCACATTTGGCGGCAATGGGACGGTCAATTTCGCGTTGCCAAATTTACAGGGTCGCGTGCCACTTCATGTCGGCAACGGTCGTACGCTGGGCAACTCGGGCGGATCGGCGACAGTCACGCTGACGACCACGCAGCTGCCGCAGCATAGCCATACGCTGTTGGCGTCGACCACTGCGGGCACCACCGCTACACCAACGAATAACGTACTGGCGAGTTATCTGAACGGCTACGCCCCGGCGGGCAGCCTGACGACATTGGCGAACGATGAGCTCGCCAATGTGGGCGGGAGCCAGCCGCACCAGAATATGCAGCCCTTTTTGACGCTGAATTTTTGCATCGCATTGCAGGGCATTTTCCCCTCGCCGAATTGAAGGAATACACCGATGGGCACACCCTTTGTCGGCGAGATTCGAATGTTTGCGGGTAATTTTGCGCCGTCGGGCTGGGAATTTTGCAGCGGTCAGCTGTTACCGATTTCAGAGAATGAGACGCTGTTCCAGCTGATCGGCACCACCTATGGCGGCGATGGGCAAGAAACATTTGCCTTGCCCGATCTTCGCGGACGTGTGCCCATACACATGGGGACGGCATCGGGGAGCGGGACCTTCATCCTAAGCGAGACGGGAGGCGCGGAATCGGTTACGCTCACGCAGTCGCAGATTCCCAGTCACACGCACAGCTTTGTCGCGACGACGGCGGCGGGCACATCGAACAACGCGACCAACAATCTGATCGCGGCCAGCCCGTCGGTAGATATGTTCAGCGGCATCGGCCCCGATGTGAGCCTGAACACCGCCAGCCTCAGCATGACGGGCGGCAGCCAGCCGCACAATAACCTCCAGCCCTATCTTTGTGTGAATTTCATCATCTCGCTATTCGGGATTTTCCCCAGCCCCACTTGAAAGTCGATCTGATGTCCGATCCCTTCGTCGCGGAAATTCGCGTCTTTCCGTTCAATTTCGCCCCAAGGGGCTGGGCGTGGTGCGATGGGCAACTCTTGCCGCTGTCGCAGAACACGGCGCTCTTCTCGCTGCTTGGCACGACCTATGGCGGCAACGGGACAAGCAATTTCGCGCTCCCCAATCTGCAGGGGCGGGCGCCCATGCATCCTGGCCAGGGACCGGGCCTGTCGCTGCGCGATCTGGGCGAAAGCGGCGGGGCGGAAACCGTCACGCTGCTGCAGTCCGAAATGCCACAGCACGCGCATAGTGCGCGCGCCACCAGCCAGGACCCCGCCGATATTCAGGCGCCCTCACCCGGCGTGTATCTCGCGTTGAGTTCCAAGGGGCGGGGCTATGCGCCCTCGGCAAACCTGACCCCATTGTCCGCGCAAGCCATTGCCCCTGCCGGTGGCGGACAGCCGCATAATAATATGATGCCGTTCCTGACCTTTTACTTCAACATCGCGCTGCAAGGCGTATTCCCGCCGCGCGGGTGATCGGACCCGGCCAGGACGTGTATTGCGCCCACGCATCATGATCGACCTGCCCATTCCAACTGCCACGGCGGTCGGCATCAGCTTGCGGGTAATGACCCCCGATGATCTTGGTTTTACCGCGCGCGTCTATGCCTCCACCCGGCAAGAGGAATTGGCCGTGACCGGGTGGCTCCAACCGCAGATCGATGCCTTTATCGCGCAGCAACATGCGGCACAGCACCATCACTACACGGCGCATTATCAAGGTCTGGTGCGCTATGCGATCGAGCGTGACGGCACCGGCATCGGGCGGCTTTACCTTCATCCCGGGGCTCGCGATTTGCGCGTGGTCGACATCGCATTACTGCCCGAAGCGCGTGGTCAGGGAATTGGCGCGGCGCTATTAGCCGATGTTAAAGCTTTTGCCATGGCGCAGGGGGTGCGAGTCTCAATCCATGTCGAACGGCATAACCCGGCGCGGCGGCTATATGAGCGCTCGGGCTTTGAAGTGGTCGGGGTGGCGAATGAGGTTTACGATTTGATGGCGTGGCAGCCTCCGAACAATTAATAAAAAATCGCTTCATACACCATCGCATCAGGCTCTGCCGCGATTGGCACGATAAAGATCTCGACGGGATCTCCACCGTTGCGGGTAAAGCCATAGATGGATTGCGGCAAGCGCGGTTCGAGCGGTCCGGCAAATTCCAGTCGGAACGACCCGCCATCGCGCCCCGAATCGGCCAGCCGCTCGCACGCCCGCAGCGTCATCGCAAGCGGTTCGCCGCCCGTCGGGACAACGCGATACGCTGTCCCGACGTGGCTCGCAAAATCATCCAGCGAGATCGGCAACGTCCTGTGCCCCTTAGCGCGAATAGAATTCGACGACGAGATTGGGTTCCATCTTCACCGGATAGGGCACTTCGTCGAGCGTGGGCACGCGCGTGAACGTCACCTTTGACGCGCCATCGGGCGCCACATAATCGGGGATTTCGCGCTCGGCGAGTGCCTGCGCTTCCATCACCAGCGCCATTTCCTGCGCCTTGCT
>DHHS01000183.1:0-5697 GCA_002403415.1 Sphingomonas sp. UBA4766
TCCGCATCAATCTGGCGCGGCAACGGCATCTGGACCAGGATGCCGTCCACCGCCGGATCGGCGTTCAGCCGGTCGATCAGCGCGATCAGATCCTCTTGCGCACAATCGACGGGCAAGCGGTGTTCAAACCCTGCCATCCCCGCCGCAGCGGTCGCCTTGCCCTTGTTTCGGACATAGACGGCCGACGCCGGGTCATCGCCGACCAGCACCACCGCCAGCCCCGGCGCGCGTCCGGCGGCGGCCCGAAAGACCTCGGCCTGCGCGGCGATGCGCGCGCGAAGTGCGGCTGCAAAGCTCTTGCCGTCGATGATATCTGCGCTCATGCCATCGGCTCATAGCGAGCCGGTCCGCCCACCGCCAGCGTTAGAGCGGCCGCCCGGTCGCGATGGTCAGCGCGACATTGTCGAGCACCAGCCCGGCAATGCGGATGAGCAGCAGCACCACCATTGGCGAAAAATCGAGCTGGCCGAAATCGGGCAAGATCCGCCGGATCGGGCGATACAGCGGTTCGGTGATCTGGTTCAAGCCGTTGTAAAATTGGCGGACGAAATCATTGTAGGTGTTGACCACGTTGAACGCGATCAACAGCGACAGGACGAACTGCGCCAGGATAATCATCGACAGCACGCTGAGCAGCACTTGGGCAATCTGGATAAGCGTCAGCAAGGTTCAGGTCTCCGTCTGACCGGTGATATAGCGATGCAAGGCACCATTTGCCACCCCTATCGGTGGACAAGCGTGCCCACGCCCCGGCGGGTGAAGATTTCGAGCAGCATCGCATGCGGCACCCGCCCATCAAGGATGACGGCCGCGTCAACGCCGCCTTCGACCGCAGTCACGCACGTCTCCAGCTTGGGGATCATGCCCCCGCTGATCGTACCGTCGCGTTGCAATTCGGCGATTCTGGCCGGGTCGAGATCGGTCAACAGCGCACCGCCTTTGTCGAGCACGCCCGCGACATCGGTGAGCAGGAACAGCCGCGCTGCGCCCATTGCGGCGGCAATCGCGCCCGCCATCGTATCGGCGTTGATGTTATAGGTCATGCCGTCGGCACCATATCCGACCGGCGCCACCACCGGGATCATCCCGGCGTCGCAGATGGTGTCAAGCACGCGCCGGTCGATCGCCTCCGGCTCGCCCACAAAGCCCAGATCGACGATGCGTTCGATATTACTGTCGGGATCACGGGTGGTGCGGGTGACTTTGGCGGCGCGCACAAAGCCCGCATCCTTGCCCGAAATGCCGATCGCACGCCCGCCTGCGCCGCCGATCCACGCAACCAGTTCTTTGTTGATCGCCCCCGACAGCACCATTTCAGCGACGCGCGCGGTTGCCGCGTCGGTCACACGCAAGCCGCCCACAAAGCGCGACTCGACGCCAAGCTGGGTCAGCATCGCGCCGATTTGTGGCCCGCCACCATGCACGACAACCGGATTGATCCCGACGGCTTTTAACAGGACGACATCCTCGGCGAAATCGCGGGCGAGCTCGGCATCGCCCATCGCATGGCCGCCATATTTGACCACAAACGTCGCGCCCTTGTAGCGCTGGAGATAGGGCAGCGCCTCGGTCAGCGTTTCGGCCTTGGCGAGAAGTTCGGGGCTGGGCGCGTGGGATGTCATGTCGTGCCCCTTAGCGAAGCGCGCGCGCGCTGGCGAGATGGTGCGCATGGACAATCGCGACCGCCAGCGCATCGGCTGCATCCGCGCCGCTGATAACAATTCCGGGCAGGAGCCGCGCGACCATTGCCTGCACCTGCACCTTGTCGGCGGCCCCCGTGCCGACCAGCGCTTTCTTGACGAGACGCGGCGCATATTCGCCCACCGCCACTCCGGCCCGCGCGAGCGCGGCCAGGCAAACGCCACGCGCGTGTGCGAGCTTTAGCGTCGATTGCGGGTTGGTATTGACGAACACTTCCTCAACCGCCGCGGCCGTCGGCGCATGATCGGCAAGCAACGCCGCCATCACCGCGTCAAGATGCGCCAGGCGGCACGGCAACGGCGACGCCGGATCGGTCGGTATCCGGCCATTGGCGATGTGCGATAGCCGGTTGCCTTCTGCCCGGATCAGCCCCCAGCCGGTCGTGCCGAGCCCAGGGTCAAGGCCGAGCAAAATCACCCCAGCTTGTCCATCACCTCATCGGGCACTTCGTAATTGCCCCACACCGTCTGGACGTCATCATCATCGTCAAGCGTGTCGATCAGCTTGAACAGCTGCGTCGCATCCTCCAGCCCAACGGTCACCATTGTCGTCGGCCGCCAGGCGAGCTTGGCCCCTTCCGGCTCGCCGAGCACCGGGGTCAGCGCCTTGACGACTTCATGCAGCGCTTCGTTCGAGGTCCAGATTTCATGACCGTCCTCGCTCGACGCGACGTCCTCGGCGCCGGCTTCAAGTGCTGCTTCAAACACATGGTCGGCGCTGCCCGCGCTTGCCGGATAATTGATCAGGCCCATCCGGTCGAACCCATGGCTAACCGATCCGCTCGCGCCCAGATTGCCCCCGTTCTTCGACACTGCGGTGCGCACATTGGTGGCGGTGCGGTTGCGATTGTCGGACAGCGCTTCGATGATGAGACTGACGCCGCCAGGGCCAAAGCCTTCATAGCGGATTTCCTCATAATTTTCGGTGTCGCCCTTCGATGCCTTGTCGATCGCGCGCTGGATATTGTCCTTGGGCATCGACTGCGCCTTGGCGGCATTGACCGCCATGCGCAGCCGCGGGTTCATGTCCGGGTCGGGCAGGCCCATCTTCGCCGCCACGGTGATTTCGCGGCTGAGCTTGGAAAACATGCCCGAGCGCTTTTTATCCTGCGCACCTTTGCGGTGCATGATATTCTTGAACTTGGAATGGCCGGCCATTGTTAACCCCGAAAACTGGCATTTTGCGGCAAACCCTTACGCAAAGGGGCCGCACTGCTCAACTCACGCTGAATGCGCTCACGCCAGCCCGAGCGCGGCCTTATAGGTTTCAAGCAACATTTCAGCCTCATCCCGATGGTGCTTTTCCATTCGCCGCAACCGCACGATCGTGCGCATCGTCTTGGTGTCGTAACCGTTCGACTTCGCCTCGGCGTAAACATCCTTGATGTCATCGGCGATGCCCTTTTTCTCTTCTTCCAGCCGCTCGATCCGCTCGATGAAAAGGCGCAGTTGATCGGCTGCGATGATATCGCTCATAGGGGTGCTCCAACAGGATTGAGCCGCGCGCCTTAACGGGTCGGGCGAACGCGATCAATCACGCGATCAATCGGCCGGGAAGGATTGGCGCTGCCCGCGCTGCTTCACAGTGATCCCGCGGTGCATGACGAAGTCGACCGATTCCAGCCGGGTGACATCCACCGTCGGATCGCCCGCAACGGCGACGATATCGGCCGCCTTGCCAACCTCGATCGATCCGATCTGATCGCGCCTGCCCAACGCGTCGGCGGCATCGATCGTGGCGGCGCGAATCGCATTGGCAGGGGTCATGCCCGCGCGGACCATCAGCGCAAATTCCTTGGCATTGTCGCCGTGGCGCGACACGCCCGAATCGGTGCCGAATGCGATTTTCACCCCTGCGGCAATCGCGCGCCGGTGACTATCAAGTGCTGCGGCAGCTGCGGCTTCCGCCTTAGGAATGGTGGCGGCCGGCAAGACGCCGCTGCGCGCCTGCGCCAGCGCGGTTACCGGCGCGATCATCGTCGGCACCAGCCACGCACCCTTTGCCTTAAACAGCGCGATCGTCTTGTCATCGATGAAAGTGCCGTGGTCGATCGTGTCGACGCCCGCCTCCAGCGCGGCGTCGGTGCCCGCACTTGCATGGCTGTGCGCGGCAACCTTGCGGCCAAAGGCGTGCGCTGTATCGATCAGCGCGCGCATCTCCTCCGCCGTCATTTGCCGCCCCAGCCCGCCTGCGACATTCGACAACACGCCGCCGGTCGCCGCAAATTTGATGACCTGCGCACCCAGCCCGATCTGCATCCGCACCGCGCGGCGGCAATCATCGGGGCCGTCGCAGGTGTTGATCTGATGCGCGTGCACCGCATCGGCAAAGTCTTCCGCCAGGCCATTGGTGCCGTCACCATGCCCGCCCGTAACCGACACCATGCGCCCGGCATTGATGATCGTCGGCCCGGCAATCACGCCTGTGTCGATCGCATCGCGCAGTGCACGCACCCCGCGCGGATCGCCGCCCAAGTCGCGCACCGTCGTAAAGCCTGCCTCCAGCGTGGCGCGCGCGTTTTTCTGCGCCTCGACCATCTCGTCATAGCCATCGCGGTTCAGGCGGCCCAGCCGCGCGCGCATCGGGTCACCGCCAATGCCCCAGAGGTGGACATGCATGTCGATCAGACCGGGCAGGACAAAGCGGTCCTTCAGGTCGACCAGCGCGGCGCCCGGCTCCGGCGCGGCATAGCCGTCGCGCACCTCGGCGACCTTGCCGTCGCGGACGATGATGGTGGCGGCGCGGCGCGGCGGCTGGCCCGGCCGGTCGAGCAGCGTGCCCGCATGGATGTAAGTGGCTTTCGCCGCGGCGGGGGCCGGAGGCGGCGTCTGGGCCGTGGCCGCCGATGCCAGCACAGTTGCCACTGCCATCATGATCGGTTTCATCATCATCATCCCCTCCTGATCGGTCGCGGCACCCGATTCATGATCGGACCCATCTGATCGTCACCCGTCGAGGCCGCCCGGTCAAGCGCTGGCGGGGTTACGCGCCACGCTTTGCGCCATGCGTTCAAGCTGTTCGGAGGTGGCCGGAGCCTGGTGCGCGGCCTTCCAGTCGGCATAGGCCATGCCGTAAACCGCCGCGCGCCCCGCCGCCTGATCCATCGTGCCGCCCGATGCCGCGCTCACCCAATCGCCCAGGCAATTGCGGCAAAACCCGGCAAGTCCCATCAGATCGACATTCTGCGCATCAGTGCGGTGCTGCAAATGGCGGACCAGCCGACGAAAGGCGGCTGCGGCGATCGCATCATCAACGGAATCGATGTTCGGGGTGTCGATATCAGGTGCCGTCATTGCAATCTCCTTTGAGCATCGGTTGATAGCGATTACAGGCGATTTCGCAAAAGGCGAGGAGAGCGTGCCAATGTCGAAAGCGATCAGTCCCCGGTTGCGCAAAGTGCGCGTGCTGGCAACGCTTGGCCCCGCCAGCAGTACCCCCGACATGATCGAAAAGCTGTTCCGCGCCGGTGCCGATGCGTTTCGGATCAATATGAGCCACGGCGATCAGGCATCGAAAATCCCGCTGATCGACGCGATTCGGGCGATGGAGCGCCGCATCGGCCGTCCCTCCACGATTCTCGCCGATCTTCAGGGGCCAAAGCTGCGCGTGGGCAAATTTGCGGGCGGGAAGGTGATGCTGGAAACCGGCGCGACCTTTCTGCTCGATCGCGACACGACGCCCGGCGATGCTGACCGGGTCGAATTGCCCCACCGCGAGATTTTTGAGGCGATCCGCCCCGGCGCGCGGCTGTTGCTCGACGATGGCAAGCTGGTGCTGCGGGTGGTGGACAATGACGATGGGCGAATCGAGACGCGCGTGGAAATCGGCGGGGCGCTATCGAACAGCAAGGGCCTGAACGTGCCCGATGTCGTGCTGCCCATGGCGGCGCTGACCGAAAAGGACCGCAGCGACCTTGCGTTTGCGCTCGACCAGAAGGTGGACTGGATCGCGCTATCCTTTGTCCAGCGGCCCGACGATCTGGCCGAAGCACGGCGG
>DHHS01000183.1:6063-12790 GCA_002403415.1 Sphingomonas sp. UBA4766
ATCGACCGGCTGGAGGAAATTGTCGAACAATGCGACGGCGTGATGGTGGCACGCGGCGATCTGGGCGTCGAGTTGCCGCCCGAACAGGTGCCGCCGCTGCAAAAGCGCATTGTCGAGGTGTCGCGGCGGCTGGGGCGGCCGGTGGTGGTGGCGACGCAAATGCTCGAATCGATGATTACCGCCCCGTCGCCCACCCGCGCCGAAGTGTCCGATGTGGCGACCGCCGTTTATGACGGTGCCGACGCCATCATGCTATCCGCCGAAAGCGCAGCGGGTGCCTGGCCCGAAGAATCGGTCGCGATGATGAATTCGATCGCCGAAGCCGTCGAACGCGACCCGATGCACGCCGAGCGCGTCCACTTCACCATCACCCGGCCGGACCCGACCACTGCCGATGCCTTGTCGGAGGCGGCAAAGAACATTGCGCAGACGGTTACGGCTGCTGCCATCATCTGCTTCACCACGTCGGGCTCCACCGCGCGGCGGATCGCGCGCGAGCGCCCCTCGGTCCCGCTGCTGGTGCTGACGCCGCGCATGGACACCGCGCGGCGTCTGGGCTTGTTATGGGGCGCACACGCCGTTCACACCCGAGATGTCGACTCGTTTGAGGAAATGGTCGCCAAGGCCAAGCGCATGGCGCTGCGCCATAAAATCGCCAAGGCGGGCGACCGTGTGATCGTGATGGCGGGCGTCCCCTTTGGCACGCCGGGCTCGACCAATGTGCTGCATGTTGTGCGCATCATCGGCGACGAGCTGAAAGGCTATTCGAGCTGATCACGACCAAAACTGGCTAAAAAGCTGGATGCCCCGTGAGGATTCGAACCTCAATTAACGGAGTCAGAGTCCGTGGTCTTACCTTTAGACGACGGGGCAACGCTGAGTGGCCGTCTAAGCAGGGTGCCAGCAGGTGTCAACGCACGCCAGGCGTGCCGCTCTTGCCGCACTGCACCCTGTCGGCTATCGTGATCGGCAAGCACGGTGGGGGTATTCACCCCGGACCGACACAAATGATGGTGATACGGCATGGGGAACCAATCGGCCCAGGCGCCGGTTGGACGTGGTGGGGACCGGGTCAGCAAAGCGCCAATTCGCAAAGGCCGCACCCGCTTGCCCGTGGCACGCCATTATGCCGCGCTCGACCTTGGCACCAATAACTGCCGCTTGCTGATCGCGCGCCCGGCGGAATCGGGCTTTACCGTGGTCGATGCGTTTTCCCGCGTGGTCCGGCTGGGTGAGGGGCTGGCCGCGACCGGGGAATTGAGCGAGGCGGCGATCAACCGCACGCTCGCCGCGCTTGCGATTTGTGCGGACAAGCTGCGGCGGCGCAATGTCGTGCTGGCCCGATCGGTCGCGACCGAAGCCTGTCGCCGCGCCAGCAATGGCCCCGCATTTATCGAGCGCGCCTATCGCGAGACCGGCATCGCGCTCGACATCATCACGGCGGAGGAGGAGGCACGGCTCGCCGTGCTGGGCTGTCATATCCTGCTCGAACCCGGCGATGAGCCCGCACTTGTCTTCGACATTGGCGGGGGATCGACGGAATTGGTGCTGGTCGACACGCGCACACCGGTGCCGACCGTGCTCGACTGGCACAGCGCGCCGTGGGGCGTGGTGTCGCTGACCGAAAGCGCAGGCGTCGGAGCCGATGCGGCAGGCCGTGCGGCGGTCTATGCCCGGATGCGCGAGCTCGCGCGCAACAGCATGGCGGGCTTTGCCGCACGCCTCCCCCGGGTGCCGCGCCAGCCGCGCTTGCTGGGCACGTCGGGCACGGTGACGACGCTCGCCAGCGTGCATCTTGGCCTCAACCGTTATGATCGCACCGCCGTTGATGGCTTGATCGTGCCCGCAAGCGCAATGCGCGCGATCAGCGCCGACCTGGCGGGCAAATCGGTTGGCGAGCGCGCGGGGCTGACCTGTATCGGCACCGAACGTGCCGATCTGGTGGTGGCGGGTTGCGCGATCTTGGAGACAATTCTTGATCTGTGGCCCGCCGAGCGACTGGGGGTGGCCGATCGCGGCATTCGCGAAGGCATCTTGCGCTGCCTGATGCCCGGCCCCTCGGCGTGAGGAGTGCTCGATGAGCCGGGGCGGATCGGGCGGCCGCACCCGGGTGCGCACGTCGCGCGGGCGATCGCCGCAATCGACGCGCTGGCTCGAACGCCAGCTCAACGACCCCTATGTCAAGCGCGCCAAGGCTGAAGGGTATCGCAGCCGCGCCGCCTATAAACTGATCGAACTCGACGAGCGTTTCGGCTTTTTGCGGGGCGCGCGCCGCGTCGTCGATCTTGGCATTGCCCCTGGCGGGTGGAGCCAGGTCGTCCGCAAGCAAGCGCCCGGCGCCGCAATTGTCGGCATCGATCTGCTCCCCGTCGATCCGATCGAGGGGGTGACGATTTTCCAGCTCGACTTCAACGATGCGCGCGCGCCCGAATTGCTGATCGAGGCGCTGGCCGGGCCTGCCGATCTGGTGCTGTCGGACATGGCCGCAAACACCGTCGGCCATCCGCAAACCGACCATCTGCGCACCATGGGGCTGGTCGAGTTGGCAGCCGATTTTGCAGCCGGGGTGCTGCGTCCCGGTGGCGATTTCGTCGCCAAGGTGCTGGCGGGCGGGGCCGACAGCAGCTTGGTCGCCGCGCTGAAGCGCAACTTCACGACCGTGAAACACGCAAAACCACCCGCCAGCCGCAAGGATTCAAGCGAATGGTATGTGATCGCGCAGGGGTTTAAGGGGCGCGCATCGATCGGCGACGCGTCAATCGCCGCCGTCCTCGATCAACCCTCGTAATCAGCGCCCAGATTCTGGTTGCGCGGCGGGGCCGCCGCCGTCAACCGCAGCGCTTCTGCCGATGCCGACAGCGAGCCATCATCATCGGGCGCGTCATCATCGTCGATCTGCACCCGTTGCAGGCTCTGCACCAGCGCCTCTTCCAGATGGACCGGGCGCACGGTTTCCTCGGCGATTTCGCGCAACGCCACCACCGGATTCTTATCGCGATCGCGGTCGAGCGTCAGGTCCGCCCCGCCCGAAATCTGGCGCGCGCGCTGCGCTGCCAGCAAAACGAGATCGAAACGGTTGGGAATCTTGTCGACGCAATCTTCGACGGTAACGCGCGCCATCGCACATCCTTGTCTGTCTGGAAGCGCGAGGCCATAGGCGGCACCCGACCATGAGTCAAGAACGGCGGGTGGGCATGAACGGGGGTTGCGCGCCAGACTATAGAGCCTAAGCGGGGGCGCATGTCACGAAAAGGGCAAATCGCGGTTATCTTCATGTCGGTCCGCACCGGTGCCGATGCCGATGGCTATTACGCCGCCGCCGCCGCGATGGAGGCGCGCGCCGCCACACAGCCGGGCTATTGCGGCCTTGAAAGCGCGCGTGGAGGCGATGGCTTTGGCATCACCGTCAGCTTTTGGGCCGATGACGACAGCGCCCAGGCGTGGCGCGACGATCCCGAACACAGGACAATCCGCGAAGCCGGGCGCGACCGCTGGTATAGCCGCTATGAACTGTGCGTCGCCCGCGTCGAACGCGATTATGACTGGGTGCGCGGATGACAAAGCACCCTCCCAAGCTCGATCGAGATTTCGCGCTGCTGTTCATGGTGATGCTGACGATTGCGGCCGGCAATACCGCGTTGCAATCGGTGCTGCCGGCGCTGGGCCGGTTGCTGAGCGTGCCCGACAGCGGGGTTGCCGCCGCCTTTTCGGTATCGGCGCTGCTATGGGTGATTGCCGCGCCATTTTGGGCGGCACGATCCGACCGGCAAGGGCGCCGGGCGATGATCCTGCTCGGCATGGCGGGTTTTGTCGTGTCGCTGACCTTGTGCGGCATTTTCCTGATGGCGGGGATTAATGGCTGGATTTCGGGCCCGGCCGCCTTTGTCGCCTTCATCGCCGGGCGGCTGATCTATGGCGGTTTCGGGGCAGCGGCACCCCCCGCCGTGCAAGCGCTGGTCGCCGGGCGCACCACGCGCGAAGAACGGACCAAGGCGCTGACGCTGATCGGCTCAGCCTTTGGGCTGGGGACGATTTTGGGGCCAGCGGTTGCGCCTTATCTGTTGCTCGGCAGCATTGGCGGCGTTCAGATCGGGCTAGCCGGGCCTGCATTTATCGGCGCGCTGTTCGGGCTGGTCATGGTGATTGCGGTGCGGCGGATGTTGTCGGACGATCGCGGCATGGCGCCAAGCCAAGGGGCAGCGACCGCCTATCCCTCGATCGGCGGGCAATCGACGGGCGCGAGCATTACGGCGGCCACCGCGACCGGGATCGAGAAGATTTCCTATCGCGATCCGCGCATCCGGGGGTGGATGATCGCCGGGCTGGTGATGGGCCATGCGCAGGCAATGACCGGCCAGACGATCGGCTTTCTGGTGATCGACCGGCTTAATCTGGCGCCGATTGCCGCATTGCAGCCGACCGGGCTGGTGCTGATCCTGGGGGCGAGTGCGGCGCTGTTGGTGCAATGGGGGCTGATCCCGCTGCTCAATCTTGATCCACGGCGACTGATGTTGTTTGGCCTGATCGCGGCCGCAATCGGCACGGTGCTGACCGGAATAGCGACCTCGCTTTACGGGATTGCGCTCGCCTTTGCGCTCGCCTCCGCCGGGTTTGGCTTTACCCGGCCGGGGTTTACGGCGGGGGCCTCGCTGGCGGTTGGGCCGGGGGGACAGGGCTCGGTCGCGGGTAAGGTCACATCGATCAACGGCGCATCCTTTGTGCTTGGCCCGTCAATCGGGGTCGGACTGTATAGTGTGTACAAGCCGGTTCCCTATCTGGTCGCGGCAGCAGCGCTGATGCTGTTGTTCGGCTATGCGTTACGCTTTCTCCATGCCTCCACTCAAACGACGGCAAATGCGGACGAAGCTGACCCCGTGATCTAGGGTGGGCGAACCAAGCTTGGTTCATTCGCAAAAAAAGAGCCGACCACCCGAAGGGATCGGCTCAAAAAGTTTTTAGGAGAGGATGCCTGAAAGGCCTCTCCTATGTGCGGCGCAGCAAATGTTATTGCAAGTGCGAAATCAATAAGGGCGGTTGCGCCAGACGCAATCGTCGCTGGTGCTCCACCCATCGCTGATGCTAGCATCATGCAGTGCACCATAAACGGGGATGAGGAATGCGCCGATTGCCGCCGCTGACCGCCATCGAAGCGGTTGTTCAGGTCGCCCGGCTGGGCTCGGTCAAGGCCGCCGCCCAAGAGCTTGCGCTGTCCGCCCCGGCACTCAGCCGACGTGTACAGGCGCTGGAACGCTTCATCGACCGCCCGCTGTTCGACCGACGGCATCAGGCGATGGTGCTCAACAGCGACGGCGAGCGCTTGATCGCGCAAATTTCACCCGCACTCGACATGATGGCCGATGCGGTCGAAGCATTGACCAGCCCGACCGATGTTCAGCGATTGCGGCTCGGCGTCTTACCGCTATTCGCGACGCAGCGGCTGTTCCCCCGACTGGGTGAATTGCGCGCGCTTCATCCAGAACTGCACCTCGACATCGATACTGGCGGACACGGCATTTCGCGGCTGGGCGAAGGTCTGGATGCCGCGATCGTGCTCGCGCGCGATGTCGAACCGGCGCTCTATGCCCGGCGGCTCGACCGCAACCGCATTTATGTGATCGGCAATCGCGCAATGGTGGACGGCCCCGACCCCGTCACTCATCCGCGCCAACTCGCGCACGTGACCGCGCTTGTCCACCGCGACATGCCCGATACCTTTGCAGCCTGGTGCCACGCCGCCGGGATTGACGAGCTTGAGCCGCTCGCCATCGATCATTTCGATTCGGGCGCGTTGATGCTGGAGGCGGTGGCGCAGGGGCTGGGCGTCGCCTTCATGCACGACAGCCATTTTGAGGACGCGCACGACCCCCGGCTCGCCAAGCTTTTCGATATCAGCGTGGAGAGCCCCTATAGTTATTGGTTCGTGTGCCGACCGCGCGCGTTGATGCAGCGCCCGGTAAAACTGTTTCACGATTGGTTGATCGGGGCGTTGACCGCGCCCGCCGAATGAAGCGGGCGCGACAAACTCAACTCGCGCGGGCGCTCACAATCTTGCCGGGCGCGCGCGGCGGCTCGCCCTTGGGCAGCGCGTCGACATGCTCCATGCCGTCGCTGACTTCGCCCCACACGGTGTATTGGCCGTCGAGGAAAGTCGCATCGTCGAGGCAGATGAAGAACTGGCTGTTCGCGCTATTCGGGTCGCTGGTCCGCGCCATCGAGCACACCCCGCGCACATGCGGTTCGCGGCTGAATTCGGCCTTCAGATTGGGCAGTTTTGACCCACCGGTGCCCCGCCCGGTAGGGTCGCCGCCCTGTGCCATAAAACCCGCAATCACCCGATGAAAGACGACCCCGTCGTAAAACCCCTCATTCGCGAGCGTCGCAATCCGTTCGACATGGCCGGGCGCCAGATCGGGGCGCAGCCGGATCGTCACGTCACCACTGTCGAGCGTCATTACCAGCGTCGAAAAACTATCGGTCATGGGGCAATCCTTCCTGATGCGGTGATGCGGCCCTAGCCAGCTTGTGGCGCGCTGGCAAATGATTGGCTTTGTCGCGCGCTCGCGCTAAGCCGCAGGGCACGCGTTCACGCAGGGAGGTGAGGCTGATGACCGATAACGTCCCCGGCACGCATGACGCCGATGCCAACACCGACACCAGCCAGCTCGATGCCGATGACCGGTTGAAGCCCGGTTTTGTCCGCGCCGTGCTCGACGCGATCGACGCCGGG
>DHHS01000037.1:0-9921 GCA_002403415.1 Sphingomonas sp. UBA4766
TTGTGGCCCGTCGCGCATCGGCCGGGGTGGTGCGGGCGCACTGAGCGGCACGCGAGGAAGCCACGGCCCGGCTGATTGTCGTTGCTGGGGAGAGGGCGCGGCGCGCCCCTTTCCCCGACTGAATAAGGGATCTCGTCGGCGACGCCGGCGTCATCATGGGCGGGCCTGGCCCGACCCCGCGCGCGAGCGATCGTCACCCGGCAGGGACGAGACGCCACAGGCGGCTTGGTCGTAGCGCCAGCGGAGATAGAGCGCGGCCCGTCAGGGCGCCCCCGATCGGTCATCGCGGAACGATCCTCTTGCGCTTCTGTCTCTGTTTTGATACAGGCGACGGGATGGAGTCTATAACCGCGAAGCCGGTCCATTTCCTCGGCGACAGCCGCGAGGCTCTACGAAATTTCCCGGACGGTGCCCGCTACAGCGCGGGCGTCGAACTCCGGGCGGTGCAGACGGGCCTCGATCCTTCGGATTGGAAGCCGATGAAGACCGTTGGAGCGGGCGTAAGAGAAATAAGGGTCAGGGAAGCGTCGGGCGCGTTCAGGGTGATCTATGTGGCGACATTACCGGATCGCGTGCTGGTGCTTCATGCGTTCCAGAAGAAGACACAACAGACTGCACAAAAGGACATCGACCTGGCCGCGAAACGGCTGAAAACTTGGAAGGCAGAACAATGAACGCCGAACCTATGATTGTCGGAACCTTCGATAGCGTTTTTGACGCGCTCGCCGACACACCGGCGGAAGCAGCAAACCTGACGGCGCGCGCGGACCTGCTGCTGAGCATCCGCGAGCGGGTGAAGTCGTGGGACGTGCCGCAGGAACAGGCCGCCAAACGGCTTGGCCTGACCCGGCCCCGGGTGAACGATCTCCTGCGCGGGAAGCTCGACAAGTTCTCGCTGGATGCGCTCGTCAATGTCGCCACGGCAGCGGGGTTCAAGCTGCATATCCAACTCGAAGAGGCTGCATGAGCGGACATCGCCCGTTTTCCGATCTCATGAAGGATTGGAGTCCCGAGCGTCGCGCGCACAGCGAGGCAAGCAAGATTAAGCTGACCAATCGGTGGGCCAGCTTTGAGCGGTTGTGTCACGGCATGGGCATCGGCTCGGAAGAGATGGCAAGATTGATTGATCTGGAGCAGTCGGCAATCTCTAGGCTGTTGCGCAGTCCCGACATGAAGGTCAGCACGTTGCGCGAGCTGAGCGCGGCGATGGGTGGCGAGATGCATATCACTGCGACCTTTTCCGATCGCTCGGTCGAAATCGGCGGCTTAGCTGCGGCGGATCATCAACCCGATGCCGCGATCTGCTTCAACCCTTTATAGAGCGTTGCCCTGCTGACACCGTAAGTCACCGCCACATCAGTTACGGTAGCGTGCGGGTCCGCCAACAACAATTTCGCTTCACGAAGCTGTTTGGTAGTCAACGCTGGCGGGCGACCGCCCATGCGGCCACGCGCGCGTCCGGCAGCAAGACCGGCTTTGGTGCGCTCGCTAGTAAGTTGACGCTCGAACTGCGCCAGGCTGGCGAAGATATGAAAGATGAGCGTTCCCCCGGCGCTGGCCGTATCGATCCGCTCGTCGATGCTTTCGAATCCCATGCCTTCGCGCGCCAGCTTGGCGACGGTCGCGACCAAGTAAGGCAGGGACCGCCCAAGCCGATCGAGACGCCACACGACCAGGCTGTCGCCCTTGCGCAGGGCTTTGAGCGCCTGCGCCAGTTCGGGCCGATCGGATTTCGCGCCGCTGGCATGTTCGGAATAAATGCGATGGCATCCGACACGATTGAGCGCGTCGAGCTGGGCGTCGAGGCTCTGATCCTCAGTCGATACGCGGGCATAGCCGACGCGTACGCCACCTGCGGTCGTGCCGGACTGATCGAGACTGCTGCGCGTGTTCATCATTCAAATCGATCATGCCGTTTTCACGTCATAGATTCTCGAACGGGTTTGTAAACAATTCGACTGCCGATCGACCGGGATTTTCGGGAACCGCGCCGCGTGTCTGGAAAACGGTCGTTTTCTGGACGACGATGCGACGTCGATCGCTTAGTCGACGAACGCTGTCGCCAAATATGTGAGAGCCGCAATCAGACCAGCTGCGGGCAAAGTAATCACCCAAGCGAAAACAATCCTCCCGGCAATATTCCAGCGTACCGCCGAAAGCCGCCGTGCCGCGCCGACGCCAACGATAGCGCCGGTTATTGTGTGAGTGGTCGAAACAGGAATCCCGCCAAGAGTCGCCATAAACAAGGTGATCGCGCCGCCAGTCTCGGCGCAGAAACCCTGAGGCGGTGTCAGCCGGGTGATCTTCGATCCCATTGTATGGACGATCCGCCATCCGCCGGACATCGTGCCGAGGGCCATCGCAGCCTGACAGGACAATACGACCCACAGCGGTACGTGGAACTCGCCACCGAGCAGCCCTTGCGAATAGAGTAGGACAGCGATGATCCCCATCGTCTTTTGGGCATCGTTGCCGCCGTGGCCGAGCGAGTAGAGTGCTGCCGATATAAGCTGAAGCCGACGATACCGTTTATCGACCGCGAGCGGCGTGAGGCGCAGGCTGGTCCACGCGACGACCAACATCAGCACCAAAGCGAAGAACAGGCCAACTGTAGGCGACAGAAAGATTGCGGCGACGGTTTTGAGGACGCCGCCCCATACAACGGCGCTTATGCCAACCTTGGCGATGCCGGCCCCGAGCAATCCGCCGATCAACGCATGGCTACTGCTCGACGGCAGTCCCAGCACCCACGTGATCAAATTCCACGCTATCGCTCCGATCAGCGCCGCGAAAATGATGCTGGCGTCGATGATATGCGCGTCAATAATTCCGGTGCCGATGGTCTTAGCGACATGAAGGCCGAAAAACAGGAAGGCGATGAAGTTGAAGAACGCAGCCCAGACGACGGCGTGGTGCGGTTTCAACACCCGCGTCGAGACAACCGTCGCGATCGAATTAGCGGCGTCGTGCAGCCCGTTCAAAAAGTCGAAGGCGAGCGCAATACCGATCAGCGCGACCAGCATGGACATCGATAGCGCCATGATCAGGCGTGATCGATCACGAGGCCGTGGATTTCGGATGCAACGTCCTCGAGTCGGTCGAGAATACGTTCAAGATGGGAATAGACTTCGCGGCGGATGACGAAGGTGGTGGCATCCCCGCCGGTTTCGAAAAGCGTCCGCAATCCGCGTTCATGCAACGCGTCGGCGCGCTCCTCCAACGCGACAACCTCCGCCGTCAGCGTGAGGAGGCGTGTGCCATATTTGCTGACCGATCGCAGGAGGGGGAGCGCCGTCATAACGACGTCGCTCGCGTCAACAGCGATGCGCGCGAGATCGCGCATTTCCGGATCGAACATCGTAACGTCATAGCGCCGGATCGTCTTCGCGGTCTGGTGCATCTGATCGATCGCATCGTCCATCGCATTGATCAGCGCGACGATGGCGCTCCGATCGAAGGGCGTCACAAATACGCTGCGCGCATCGTCGATGATCGAAATCCTCAGCGCATCGGCCAGCCGTTCTTGGTGCGCGATTTTGTCGATGCAGCCGTCACGGCTACCCTGATGGTCGAGCAACGCACTCAGCTCGCGCGCTGCCTCGGTAATGGCCAGACCGTGCGTCTCGATCAGTTCCTGGAAGCGCCCCTGCTTCGGCATCAGCGATTGAAACCACGCTAGCATCCCACTCTCCCCCGATGCCACCGGATAAACATTATTCGATGATTCGAGAAGTGAAGACTAGCGGCATATTGGAAACTATTTTCCCAACCCTAATTGAACGCCACCATCATTCCTGTATCGTGGAATTATCGAATCGCTCGCGTCGGTTCGGTCGCAACTGGGAGGAAAAGACAATGAAATCGCTGTTAGCTGGGTTGCCGCTGCTGATGATCGCCACGGCCAGTGCGGCGCAATGGGAGCCGTATCCCGAAATGCTGCGAATTGAGGGCAAAGGCGAAGGTGCTTGGAACCTCAAGTGCCAAATGCAGACGAAAAAGGGCGACCCCGTGGCGCGGGAGTTTACAGGTCGCGGGAAAAAGGCGCTTGGTTTTTCGCTGGACGAACCAATTGGCGGTTCATGCGCCTACGTCGCTGCGCCCGATAAGCCGCTCACCATCTCGCTGCGCAGTCCAATGTATGTTTGTCCGCTTGCCTCGGCGGTCGATAAACCATGTCAGCAGACCTTTCCGGCGGGTGCGACGGGTACGTTCGACGTCAAGAAAAAGGGCGGGCGGTAGATTGCTACCATCGCCGATGAAGCATTGTCCGCTGCGACATTTCCGCTAAATCCGAATCATGGAACTCAAACACGCTGTCGCCGCGCTTTCCGCGCTCGCCCATCCCGGACGCCTCACCACATTTCGCATGCTGGTGCAGGCGGGCCGGGAAGGGATTGCTGCGGGCGAAATTGCACGAGAGCAGGGCGTCCCGCCCAATACGCTATCGGCAAACCTCAACATTCTGTCGCACGCCAATCTGATCGAGAGCCGCCGCGAAGGTCGGTCGATCATCTATTCTGCACGGTATGAGAGCATGGCGGACGTGCTCGAATATCTCATGGAGGATTGCTGCGGCGGCAACCCCGAAATCTGCGCGCGCCTGGCCGACATGGTGATGCGCACGCACTGCGTCGAGGAAGGTCACGCATGACCGACGGTATCTACAACGTATTGTTCCTGTGCACGGGCAACTCCGCCCGTTCGATCCTTGCTGAAAGCGTGCTGAACAATCTCGGCAAAGGCCGTTTCCGCGCGTTTTCAGCGGGGAGCTATCCCAAGGGTGCCGTGCATCCGATGGCCTTGACCCTAATCGCGGAAGCAGGTCTGCCAACCGAGGGCTTGCGGTCGAAAAACTGGGACGAGTTTGTCGGCCCGGACGCGCCCACGATCGATATTGTCATCACGGTCTGCGACAACGCAGCGGGTGAAGTCTGCCCGGTGTGGCCGGGGCATCCGGTGATGGCGCACTGGGGCATCGAAGACCCTGCCGCCGTCGAAGGCGAAGGCCAGCGGCACGCCTTCGACATGGCGCTGCGCTACCTCACCAATCGCATCAACCTGCTATTGGCGCTGCCGATTGATAGTATCGGCTCGATCGTTCTGCGGACCAAGTTACGCGAAATCGGCCATAGTGAAGGTGCAACCCTGCCGGACGGGGCGGTGACATCGTGACCACTGACATCATCATCTACCACAACCCAGAATGCGGTACGTCACGCAACACGCTGGCGATGATCCGAAACGCGGGCATCGAGCCGCACGTCATCGAATATCTCAAGTCGCCGCCGTCGCGGGCGCTACTCGTTCAGTTGATCGAGCGCGCCCACATACGTCCGCGTGATCTGCTGCGCGAAAAGGGCACGCCCTACGCCGAACTTGGCCTCGCCGATGAGAGCCTGAGCGACAACGACCTGATCGACGCGATGATGGCGCATCCGATTCTGATTAATCGTCCACTGGTCGTATCGCCGCTCGGCGTGAAGCTGTGCCGTCCGTCCGAAGCAGTGCTGGATTTGCTCCCCGCACCACAGCAAGGAGCATTTACCAAGGAAGATGGCGAACAGGTGATCGATGAGCGTGGCGAGCGGGTCGCTTGATGCTTGTTGCATTGCTGATCTTCGTCGCGACGATCACGCTCGTCATTTGGCAGCCCAAAGGTCTCGGTATCGGCTGGAGCGCGATGGCTGGAGCGGTCGTGGCTCTGCTGCTGGGAGCCATCACGCTCGCCGATGTTCCGGTGGTGTGGGGCATTGTCTGGAACGCGACCGGCGCTTTCGTGGCGATCATCCTGATAAGCCTGATCCTCGACGCGGCGGGCTTTTTCGAGTGGGCGGCGCTGCATGTGGCGCGCTGGGGTGGCGGCAATGGCAAGCGGCTGTTCTCGCTCGTCGTGCTCCTGGGCGCGGCAGTATCGTCGCTGTTCGCCAATGATGGTGCTGCGCTCATCCTGACGCCGATCGTCATCGCGATGCTTCGGGCGCTCGGCTATGGCACCAGGGCGACGCTGGCGTTCGTAATGGCGGCGGGGTTCATCGCCGACACCGCCAGCCTGCCGCTGGTGGTCTCCAACCTAGTCAACATCGTGTCGGCGGACTTCTTCAAGCTCGGGTTTGCCGAATACGCGCTGGTTATGGTGCCGGTCGATCTCGCCGCGATCGCCGCGACGTTGGCCGCGCTTCTTCTGTTCTTCGGCCGCGACATTCCGGCAAACTACGATGTGGCGCAGCTGCGCGCTCCCGGCGAGGCGATCCGCGACCGCGCGACGTTTCGCGCGGGATGGGTTGTGCTGGCGCTGCTACTCGCCGGATTCTTCCTGCTCGAACCGCTCGGCGTTCCTGTCAGCGCGACCGCCGCGATCGGCGCGCTGGTGCTGATCGTGATTGCCGGTCGTGGCCATGTGATCGAAACGGGCAAGGTCATTCGCGGTGCGCCGTGGCAGGTCGTCATTTTCTCGCTTGGCATGTATCTCGTCGTTTATGGCCTGAAGAATGCGGGGCTGACGGATCACCTGGCGGTAGTGCTCGATCGCACGGCGCAAGGCGGCGTCTGGGCCGCAACTTTTGGCACCGGCATAATCGCGGCGCTGCTGTCGTCGATCATGAACAATATGCCGACCGTGCTGGTCGGCGCGCTGTCGATCGACGCGACGCACGCAACGGGCGCAGCCAAGGAAGCGATGATCTACGCCAATGTCATCGGTTGCGATCTGGGGCCGAAAATCACGCCGATCGGATCGCTTGCGACACTACTTTGGCTGCACGTGCTCGGGCAGAAGGATGTGAAGATCGGCTTGGGCTATTATTTCCGGGTCGGCATGACGCTGACGATCCCGATTCTGCTGGTGACGCTTGCCGCGCTGGCTTTGCGGATCAGCCTAGGCTGATGCCGCTGCGCCATCTCACGGACCCTGGCCATCTGCCCGCGCTCGATCGGCGCTATGCGATCGAGCGGCCCGGCCTCGGCCTAGGCGCGGGTGATCCGCCGCCCCGTATCCTGCTGCTCTACGGTAGCTTGCGCGAGCGCGCCTACTCGCGCCTATGTGTCGAGGAAGCTGCGCGTTTGCTGCAATTCTTCGGGTGCGAGACACGCATCTTCGACCCTTCGACGCTGCCACTGCCCGATCAGGTCGCTGGCGACGATCATCCCGCCGTCCATGAGCTGCGCGCGCTGTCGATGTGGTCGGAAGGCCATGTGTGGTGCTCGCCAGAACGCCACGGGCAAATTACCGGCATCATGAAGCTGCAAATCGACCATCTGCCGCTCTCGATGGGCGGGATGCGCCCGACCCAAGGCCGCACGCTCGCGGTGATGCAGGTGTCGGCCGGATCGCAATCGTTTAATAGCGTCAATACGCTGCGCCTGCTCGGTCGCTGGATGCGGATGGTCACGATCCCGAACCAGTCGAGTGTCGCCAAGGCTTTTCAGGAGTTCGATGAAGCCGGGCGCATGAGACCCTCCGCCTATTACGACCGGATCGTGGACGTGATGGAGGAGCTGGTCCGGTTCACGGTACTATTGCGCCCTCATGCGGCCCAGCTCGTCGATCGCTATTCCGAAAGGAAGGAAGCGAATCGGACTGTCGATCCTGCCGCCGATCTGTCGGCCATTGCGCTAGGCCAAGGCTGCGGTCGCTAATAACCCTGCCTTGCTCGTGTCGGCCTGGCTTTAGGTTGAACAGCCTGTCTCCACTACGAATATGCACGTAAGGGGAGCGCATGACCGAAGAAGGGTTCGATAAATTCGCGAATCTCGGCCTGCGCCGGGCGGTTCGCCTCGTGGCGCTCCTGAATCTCGCGTATTTCGGTTTCGAATTCGCGGTCGCCAAGGCGATCGGCTCTGTGTCGCTGTTTGCCGATTCTGTCGATTTTCTCGAAGATGCCTCGGTCAACCTGCTTATCCTTCTCGCCTTGGGCTGGTCCGTGCGGAGCCGCGCGCGCGTGGGCATGGGATTGGCCCTCATCCTGCTTGTGCCGGGACTCGCGACATTATGGACGGCTTGGACGAAGTTCAACGTGCCGGTCGCCCCCGACCCAGTGCCGCTCACCCTAGCGGGCCTCGGTGCGCTTGCGGTCAATCTGACTTGCGCCTTTATGCTCGCCCGCCACCGCCACCATAGCGGCAGTCTTACCCGGGCAGCGTTCCTGTCAGCGCGCAATGATGCATTCGCCAATGTCGCCATCATCGCAACCGGACTTGTCACGGCTGTGCTCTGGCATTCCGCGTGGCCCGACCTCATCGTCGGCCTCGCCATCGCGCTGATGAACGCCGATGCCGCGCGCGAAATCTGGGAGGCCGCGCGGGAGGAGCATCGCGCCTCGGCCTGATCCCTGCCTACGTTACCAAATTTCGCCGCTGTCCTCATTTCGCCGCTGCCGCAACGTCACGCCGTCACGACACGGTCGTTTTCTGAACACGCCATCATCATTGCTCAGACACCCCATCGGCATCACGGCCACCGCCAAACCGCGCACGCCCGACGGACGCTATGCCCCAAATTGCATCCTCGGGTCGCAGCGCATGAGGATCGACGTCGCCGCCGACGCTGCGGTCGAAATGGGCAACAACACTGCGGGCGCCGATCAACGAAACGTCACGAGCGAACCTCCGTAAGGGCAGCGGCAGTTCCACGAGCACGCCGTGGTCGCCGCTGCTGCCGCCACATGATGAACCCTGTCAGCACCCACAGGCTGACCGACACGCCGATCAGCGAATAGATCAATCCCCCGATGGGGCCGATGATATAACCGCTGTGAACGGGGAACAGCCACGCGCGCACGCCACCGCCGCCGCTGGTCAGCCCGGTCGGATAGACGCCGATCACCCTGCCGTTCGCCGGATTGACGAGCACGTCGGTGCGCTTCAACCGATCGTCCATGAACGCGAACCAGTAATTTTTCGCGTGTGGTCCCGGCGGGCCGAAGGCCGCAAGATGCTCGTCACCAACCCGCTTGCGGGCAATCTCATAGGCCGTGTCGCCGCTGATCGCAGGGGCCGCGGTCGTCATGTCGGCATGATCGGCTATCCTCATGTTGCTCGTGAACACCGAGCGGCCCGACACCTTCTCCGCCCACGTCGTCAGGTTGAGCCATGTGCCGGTCGCCGAAACCGAAATGATGAAGAGGCTCGCTGCAAGTCCCGCCGTTCGGTGGATGCGGACTACCCCTTTCGCGTTTTTGCTCGTCGCTCGGGTGCGCCACCATATCACGAGGCCAAGACCACTGAAAATCATCACGCCGAGGCCGAGGATCGTCAGAATGATTTTGCCCGCCGTGCCGAAAATTAGCCATTTGTGCAGCGCGTCCGCCGTCCCCACCCAGCCCGACATCGAGGATTGTTCACGGATGATTCGCCCGTCGAACTGATCGATCATCATCATGCGCGACATATCGTGCTTCGTGGTATCGCGTCCGCCCATGACGACGACCGCCGTGTTCGGCGACACCGCCGCAGGATACATCATGTGCGCAATCTGGAAGTCGGGTTTGTTGCGGCGGATCAGCGCGACGACCGAACCCGGTGCCATCGGCTCGCCGCGGGCATTGACCCGGTAGCCGCTAGGGTCGCTTGCCTGCATTAACCAGAACCGCTGCTGCGCGATCGCGCCCGTCAGTCCCTGGATGATGAAGAAGATGCCGAGCGTCAGCGCGAACCGCCGATGCCAGCGGCGCAATGTCAGGGTGGATATCCGCATGTTCTGTCTCCCCCGTTCAGAAGCTAATACGGACAACTCTCATTACAAATCTTTTCTGTCCGCCTCTATCGCCGGTCGAGCATTGCTTTCATCTGGGCGATTTCGTCGCGCTGCGATTTGATGATGTTGGTGCATAGCGCCGCTACTTGGGGGTCGCGCAGTTTCGCCTGTTCGCACATCAGGATCGCTCCCGAATGATGTGGGATCATTGAGCGCAAGAACGCGCTATC
>DHHS01000037.1:10316-10554 GCA_002403415.1 Sphingomonas sp. UBA4766
TTCGATTTGAACATGCCGGGCATGAACACGATCATCAGCACGACCATCGGCGCAACCATCATCAGCGTCATGTAGACCATGTTCAGATTGTTGTAGAAGCTCGATAGGCGGTCGATCATCACGAACATCACCAGATACATGATGATGCCGCCGATGACGGTCTGGAGCGCGAGACTACGGTAGGATGTGTTCATGTTCATGGCCGATTTCCCAAGGTTGTGGCCCGTCGCGCATCGGC
>DHHS01000157.1 GCA_002403415.1 Sphingomonas sp. UBA4766
GCGCGCCGCCCGCAGCGCCAGGATCGGCGCGCGGACCGACTCGATCCCCAGCGTCGCAGCAGTCGCCGCCAGCGCCTCCATCGCCATGGTCGACACATCGGGCAGAGCACACGGCGCTGCCGACCAGACGCCACCCGCATCACTTTGCGGCCCCTGCGGCTCGCCAGCGTCAATCCAGAACGCCAGCCGTTCGGCCAGCGCCATCGGCACGGCCTCCTCCTCGACGCCCTCGTCGAGCGCGAGCACCACGAACTGCGCGGGCGCGACCAACCGCGGCCCGTCGCGCTCGGCAACCACCGCGCCGGTATCAAGTGCATGAGCGAGCGCGGCGGCCACTCCCTCGCGCAGCCGTTCGGCCATCGGCACGATCACCGCGCCGCCATCTGCCTCCGCCAACAACCCCGCGCGGCCCACCGGTCGCCCAGCGGCCAGCGTCGCGCCGAGGTCGAGCCCGCCATAGAGTCTCTCATCGTCAATATGCACCGGCAGGCGCTTGATCGGCGCATCCGGCGGCAGCGCGGCGCGCAGCGCCGCGATTACCCTGTCCCCGCCCGCCCCCCTACGCAGCATGATCCCGCCCAGCATCGGGTCCACCGCGCATAGCCGCGCCGCGATCAGCGCATCAGCGCCAGCGTCAACCGGCGCGTCACCAAGGGTCACGCGAACAGTTCAGCGAGCGCGCGCTCGATCCGCGCGGTCGATCCGGTCTCGTCGAGAACATTGCGCCGCAGCCGATGGCGCAGCGCGAGCGGGGCGATGCGGCACAGATGGTCAGCGCTCACCGCGTCATCGCCCTCAAGCGCGGCCAGCGCGCGCGCGCTGCGCATCAGCGTCAGCTCCCCGCGCAACCCGTCCGCCCCCACCGCCAGACACAGCTCTGACGCGCGCGTCAGCACGGCGTCGGGCACCGCCACGCGGCGCAAAAGATCGCGCCCCTTGGCGATTTGCTTCAGCGTCTTGCGCTCCGCCTTCGCCCAGCGTTCGGCAAACGCCGTGCCGTCGCGTTCAAACGCATCGCAGCGGCGCAAAATTTCCACCCGCGTCGGCAGATCCTGCGGGGTTCGCACTTCGACCGACAGCCCGAACCGGTCGAGCAATTGCGGGCGCAGTTCACCCTCCTCCGGGTTACCGCTCCCGATCAACACGAAGCGCGCGGCGTGCCGCACCGACAGCCCCTCGCGCTCGACCACATTTTCGCCCGATGCCGCGACATCGAGCAACAGGTCGACCAAATGATCCTCCAGCAGGTTGATCTCGTCGATATACAGAAAACCCCGGTGTGCGCGCGCGAGCAGTCCTGGCTCAAACGCCTTTTCGCCCGCTCCCAGCGCGCGTTCCAGGTCCAGCGCGCCGACCACCCGGTCCTCGGTCGCGCCAAGCGGCAAGTCGACGAACGGAACCGGCGCGGTCGCCTTGCCCGCGCGGTGCAACTCGGGCGACGGGCAGCCCGTCTCGCCCGGCGCGCAGTGGTATCGGCAGCCCGGCACCACCGGCATTGGCGGCAACAGCGCGGCGAGCGCGCGCACCGCGGTCGATTTGCCCGTGCCGCGATCGCCGAACACCATCACCCCACCAATGCGCGGATCGACGGCGGCGACCAACAGCGCCAATTTCATTTCGTCCTGACCGACGATTGCTGAAAACGGGAAGGACACGCGCATGCAAGCGGTGTAACACGCGCTGGACATACAGCAAGATGGACAGTGACATGGGCCCAATCATTATCGCAATCAGCGTCGCACTGTTCCTTGGCGTGGCGGGCGGATTGATGACGCCGATCGATCGCTGGTATTATGATCTGCGCAAACCGGCGTGGCAGCCGCCCGATTGGGCATTTGGCCCGGCATGGACGATCATCCTCGGCCTTGCCGCCTGGTCCGCAGTACTGGCTTGGGAGGCCGCCATGGGGGAGACGCAACGCGCCACCGTCATCATCCTGTTCGCCAGCAACGCGGTGTGCCATTTCAAATGGAGCCCGCTGTTCTTCCGGCTGCGGCGGCCCGACTGGGCGCTGGTCGAAGTGGCGTTCCTCTGGGCATCGCTGGTGGCGCTTGTCGTGCTGCTCTGGCCGATCTCGCCGCTCGCCAGTGTGCTGATCTGGCCCTATCTGGCGTGGGTCACCTTTGCCGCCGCGCTCAACTGGGCGATTGTGCGCCTCAATAGGCCGTTTGGCCGGACGGCATGACTATCGCTGCTCGGCCTGGATTTGGGCCTGAGCCTGCGCAGCCATCGCGATAAACTGGTCAAGCACGGCCAGCCGCTCCTCAATCCCGGCGCGATAGGGTGCGTTTGCGGGCGTCAGCGTCAGTGCCTGCACCCAATCCGCGCGCGCTTCGGCCAATTGGCCGCTTTGCACATGCCCCAGCCCGCGAAAGAAGCGCGGCGCGGGGTGCTGTGGCGCGAGCGTGATCGCCCTGTCAAAGGCAAAGCGCGCGGGCGGCGACAGGCTGCCGTCATGCGTCACAAAACCGCTTCCCAGATCGGTCCATAACTCCGCGCTGTCGGGATATTTGGTGACGCCGCCAATTGCGAGCTTTACCGCGCTGCGCGCGTCCCCCACCCGCATCAGCGCGTCGAACGCGACTTCATATTGCGATTCGACCGTGAACTTGCCCCACATTGCGGTGCGCAGTGCGATCAGGTCGGGCGCGGTCTCGATCGATCTGGCCTGCGGGCGGGGCTTTGCCTCGCCAAGGCCGGGCCGCCCCTGCGCCGCATAGCCCGCGCATCCCAGCACCAGCGCTGCTCCCGCCGTGGTCCACAACAGCCGCGGCACCCTGAGCGCCACCAACAGCCCCGCCGCGAGCACGGTCACCACCGCGAGCATCACCCAGCCCATCACCGCGCCCTCCGCTTGAAACTGCCGCGCGCCAGCCACAGGCCAAAGCCGATCAGCGCAAAGGGCGCGATCCACAGCGGCAGCGTCGCCGCCGACAGCGGCGGGTCATAGGTCACATACTCGCCATAACGCGCGATCAACCAGTCGCGCACCGCCTGCGGGCTGTCCCCGGCTGCAATCCGCCGCCGCACCAGCGCGCGCATGTCGCCCGCCATCTCCGCATCGCTATCGGCGATCGACTGCCCCTGACACACCAGGCAACGCAGCGTCAGCATCAGCTTTTGCGCCGCCGCCTCCTGCCGGGCATTGGGCAATTGGGTATAGGCAAGCTTGGCGGGCGGCAGCGACGAATCGGCCAGCGCCGGGGTGGCACCCAGCAGCAGGAAAGCGGCGACCAGCCCTCTCATTTCGCCCGCTCCAGCGCGGCGATGATGACGGGGATATGTTCGTCGCGAATATCGCCAATGTGCTGAAGCACAATCCGCCCCTTGCCATCGACTACAAAGGTTTCAGGCACGCCGGATGATCCGAGCGTCAGCTGAAGCGCGCTTTCGGGATCGCCGCCAATCGCGGCGAACGGATCGCCGTAACGGGTCAGGAAGGCGCGCACATCCTCTGGCTTGTCGCGGATCGCCGCCGCCTCAATCCGCGCGCCCAGCGCCTTCAGCTTGCCCAATTGCGGCGCCTCTGCCGCGCATGGCACGCACCAGCTTGCAAACACGTTCAGCAGGCGCGGCTTGCCATCGCGAAACGCCGCGCTCGCCAGGCCGGGCTTGCCGGGGACCACCGGGGCGAGCGTGAAATCGGGCAGCGGCTTGCCCACCATGGCTGATCGCACCGCGCGGTCCGCCGGGCGCGCCAGCCCCCAGATCGCGACCGCCACCAGCGCGAGGAACCCGATCAGCGGCAGCCACAGTTTCATGAATAGCCCTCCCGACGCGCTACTGTGCGGCGCTCTCGCAGCCAGCGGCCGACGAGCGACAACAGCCCGCCAATCGCGATCAATGCCCCACCCGCCCAGATCAACGTCACAAATGGTTTCCACCATAGCCGCAATTGCCACCGCCCATCGGCGTCACGCTGCCCCAGCACCGTATAGAGCTGCCCGTCGAGCACGGTCGCGATCGCCGACTCACTTGTCGTCGTCACCGGATTGGCGAAAAAGCGCGACTGCGGCGCAAGCGTGAACGACGCGCCGCCCCGCTCAGCGCGCAATTCCGCCTCCAACGCAGTCCAGTTCGGGCCCAGCACCGGCCGCACGCCGGTGATGGTGATACGGTAAGGGCCAACGCGCTGCGGCTCGCCGATGCGCGCCGCGACCAGGGTTTGCTGCGTGAACGCGCTCTCGCTCGCCATGCCGGCAAGGCTGACCGCAATCCCCAGATGCGACACGACCATGCCATAGGTGAACAGCGGGGTGCGGCGCAGGTTCCGCCTCCACAGCGGCGCGACACTCGCCACCGCCAGCCCGAACGCGAGCGCCAGCCCAAGGATCGCGAGCACACCGGCGCTGCTCGCAAACACCACAAGCGCAGCCACCGCCAGCCCCGTCACGACAATTGGAACGAACAGCCGCGACAGCACCGCCCCGCCCGCATCCCGCCGCCAGCGCATCAGCGGCCCCGCCGCCATTACCGCCACCAGTGCCAGCGCGACCGGCCCGGCGGCCTTGTTGAAAAAGGGCGGGCCGATCGACACCTGCACGCCGAACACCCCGGCTGCAAAAATCGGATAGAGCGTGCCGATCAGCACCACGCCCAAAATCACCGACAACAACAGGTTATTGGCGACCAGCGCGCCCTCGCGACTGACCAGCTCAAATCCCTGTCCCTCGCGGATCGTCGCCACGCGGGTCGCAAACAGCAGCAGCGCGCCGCCAATGTAAAATGCCAGCAGAGCTAGGATGAACGTGCCCCGCTCCGGGTCGACCGCAAAGGCGTGCACGCTCGTCAAAATGCCCGACCGGACCAGAAATGTGCCGATCATCGACATCGAAAACGCGACTACCGCGAGCATGATCGTCCATGCGCGCAAACCGTCGCGCGTCGCCAGCACCGTCACCGAATGGAGCAGCGCCGTCGCCGCCAGCCACGGCATCAGCGACGCATTCTCCACCGGGTCCCAAAACCACCAACCGCCCCAACCCAGCTCATAATAAGCCCAATAGCTGCCCGCGGTGATACCCAGCGTCAGGAAAATCCACGCCCCCAAAATCCAGGGCCGCATCGCGCGGGCAAAGGCGGGGCCGACATCGCGCATCACCATTGCGCCCACCGCAAAGCTGAACGCCACCGAAATCCCGACATAGCCAATGTAGAGCGTCGGCGGGTGAAAGGCGAGGCCGGGGTCCTGCAATAACGGGTTCAGCCCGTTGCCATCGGCGGGTGGCTTGCCCAGCCGCGCAAACGGGTTCGACGCGAACAGCAAAAAGGCGTAAAATCCCAGCGCGATCAGCGCCTGACTGCCCAGCGTCGCGACCAGCGTCTTTTCGGCCAATTGCCGCTCAAACAGGGCCACCGCGCCGCCCGCGAGGCCCAGTATCGTAACCCATAGCAGCATCGACCCTTCGTGATTGCCCCAGGCGCCAGCAATCTTGTAAATCAGCGGCTTGGCCGAATGGCTGTTGTCGGCGACTAGCTTCACCGACAAATCGGTTTCGACAAACACCCAGATCAACAACCCGAGCGCGAGCGCGACAATCGCCCCCTGCACCACCGCGACGGGGCGCACACTGCCAAGCACATCCGGATCACCGCGCGCCAGCCCAAGCGCGGCGAGCATCAGTTGCAGCGCGGTAAGGGCGGCCGCAATCCACAACGCCGCGAGTCCCGCTTCGGCGATCATCGCGCCACACTCATGCGAAAGGCCGTCACTTCGCCGCGGGCTTCAACTCAGCCATTTTGCCCGCCATTTCGGGCGGCATATATTTCTCGTCATGCTTGGCGAGCAGGTTGCTGGCGACGAAACGGCCATCGGGGCGAAATTCCCCCTCGGCGACCACGCCCGACCGCTCCTTGAACAGGTCAGGCGTAATCCCCTTGAACTGCACCGGCACGGTCGCCTTGCCATCGGTAACGGTGAAGGTAATCGTCACGCCATCGGCGAGCTTGCGGATCGAGCCGCCCTCCACCATCCCGCCCAGCCGCACCGCACGACCGAGCGGCAGGCCCTGTTTGGCGACGTCGCCCGGGGCATAGAAAAAGGCCGCCTGATCCTTTAGCGCCGACAGCGCCAGCCCGCTCGCGCCCGCAATCGCTGCGACGCCGAGAAGCGCCAGATAGAGCCGCTGATGTTTTGCTTTCATTGGGGCTCTCATTTCCCGCGCTTCTCCGCCCGCACCATCGCCCGCCAACTCCAGAGAGCAAGCGCCGTAGCGCCAATCAGCGTGACGGCATAGGCGGCGGTGACGAAAGGCCAGGGGTTCATCGCGCGCCCCTCATTGCGCCGCCTTGCGCCGCAGCCGCGCCTCGGCCTTGGTCCGTGCCAGCTCCGCGCGCATCCGCATCAATACCACACTCGCAAAAAACAGCGTGAACCCGCCCAGCGTGAACCAGAGCGGCCAGATGATCGAGCCATCAATCGTCGATTTGGTCACCCCAATGCTCTGCCCCTGATGCAGCGTGTTCCACCACACCACCGAATAGCGGATAATGGGGAGCAGCACCGATCCGGCGATCCCGTAAAGCGCCGGAATGCGCCCGTCGCCGCCGCGATCCTGATCTGCACGGGCGAGTGCCATGAAGCCCAGATAGACAAAGAACAACAGTAACATCGACGTCAGCCGCCCGTCCCACTCCCACCACGTGCCCCAGGTCGGCCGACCCCAGATCGAGCCGGTCGCCAGACACAGCGCGGCAAAAACCGCGCCGGGCAAAGCGCAGGCACGCGCTGCCGTCATCGCCAGCGGATGGCGCCACACAAGGAACATGAGGCTCGACACCGTAATCCCGCTCCATCCCGCCATGCCCAGCCATGCGGCGGGGACGTGGATGTGGAGGATGCGCACCGTTTCCCCTTGCAGATAATCGGGCGGAATCTGCGTCAGCGCACCCCATGCGCCATAGGCGACGAGCAACACCCCTGCCCAGAACAGCGCCGGGGTCAGCGGCCGCGCGATCTTCAGGAAGCGCGCAGGATTGGCAAGGGCGTGAATCGACGACACTGATGCAATCTTATGACAGGAAATCCAAAGATGCCACCTGTCCTTGCGACCCCCTCAATCGCCGCTGACTGGCACCGGGCCCAAATCGCCCAGCCCCACGCTGCCACTCGCCATCGCGAGCATCGCGTCGAGCGATTTCTTCGCCCGCAGCCGTAACCCCTCCTCAATCTCGATCCGCGGTTCGAGATCGCGCAGAGCGAGGTAGAGTTTTTCCATCGTATTCAACGCCATATAGGGGCAGATATTGCAATTACAGTTGCCGTCGGCGCCCGGCGCACCGATGAAATTCTTGGTCGGCTCGGCCTTGCGCATCTGGTGGATGATATGCGGCTCGGTCGCGACGATCAGCGTGTCGCCGGGCATTTCCTTGGCGTAGCTCAGGATGCCGCTGGTCGACCCGACATAATCGGCATGGTCGATGATATAGGCGGGGCATTCCGGGTGCGCGGCAACGGGTGCGCCGGGATGCTGCGCCTTCAGCTTCAGCAATTCGGTCTCGCTGAACGCTTCGTGGACGATGCACACCCCGGGCCAGAGCAGCATGTCGCGCCCGGTCTTGCGCGCCAGATAGCCGCCCAGATGCTTGTCGGGCCCGAAAATAATCTTTTGCGTGGTGGGAATCTGGCTCAGAATTTTTTCGGCAGACGAGGAGGTGACAATCACATCGCTCAGCGCCTTCACCTCGGTCGAGCAATTGATGTAAGTGAGCGCAATGTGATCGGGATGCGCGGCGCGAAAGGCGGCGAACTTGTCTGGCGGGCAACTATCTTCCAGGCTGCACCCGGCGTTCAGATCGGGCAGCACCACGATTTTGTCGGGGCTCAGGATCTTGGCGGTGTCGGCCATGAACTTGACCCCACAAAAGGCGATGACATCGGCGTTTGTCGCCTGCGCCTTGCGGCTCAGGTCGAGCGAATCGCCGACGAAATCGGCAATGTCCTGAATCTCGGGCTTTTGGTAATAATGGGCGAGGATGACGGCATTGCGCTCGCGCCGGAGCCGGTCGATTTCGGCGCGAAGATCAAGTCCCACCAGGCTTTCGCGGTGCGGCGCATTCATTCCTTTTCCCCTCGCAACAACGATGCCTCACATGGCCCCTCACCGGCGGCGGTTCAACCCAGCGGCGGCGGAGGAAAGCCGAGCGGCACGACCGCCGCACCCGGCGTCCCGGCCGTCACCCACTCATACAACGCCAGCCCGATCGGCGAAAAGGCGATGAGATCGGTCAGCAGCTCCGTCGCCAGCATCCCGCCCATCCCCCACAGCCACGCCGGATGGACTCGCCTGTCGCGGCGCCAATCCGCGACCATCCCCGCGATCGGAAAAATCAGCACACAGGCAAAAGCGGTTTGATAGGCCCAGGGAATCAGCAACGGCATCGGCAACAACCGCCCAAATCCCGGCCCCATCAATAATGCCATGCCGCAGTAATTCAGCCGCCGATGCCAGGCCGTATCGCGGCGCATCGCAACCCCGGCCGCGATCAACGCCGTGCAACCGAATATCGACACCGGATCAAAGACGAGCATGTGCAGCGGCTGGAAAAAGAACGGCACCGTTCCCGCCTGCACATTCATGACGGTGACCGCGACCCCGAAATAGATCATCAGCGCGAGCCAGCCGAGCGCAAGCCAACCAAGCCGCCGGTGCAATGCAATCGGCCCTGATGTCGCGAACCAGTTCTGCAGCAGGTAGATCACCATCCACCCCATCGCGATAATCGCATGGGCGTGCACCAATGGCGGTCGCGCAAAGCTTGATCGGCCCATCGCCAAATTAAGGCTGAACCCGGCGACAATCACTGCCGCCATCGCAAAAGCGGCGAATAGGAAAAACCGGTCGTCACTGCGTCCAACGCGCTGCGGCGTCGCCATCGTTGCCATGTCGCCCCCCCCCCCGAAAAGACCGTTTTAAGTTACCGCCGTAGCAGCGATTCGGCCAGCTTGTCGTCAATCCTGCCAATCACCGCGTGTTCGTCAGCACGTCCTCGACACTGCGCGAGACGTCCCATTGTTCGTCACTGCGCGCGCGCCGTTCGGTGGGGAAAGTCACCACAACCCGCGCACCCCCCTGCCCCAGCGCGCGCAAGGGGGTCGCATAAAGCGCCGCAATCGCCCCGCGTGCGGCCGCACGAGCCTGCGCCATGCGCTCCGGCGTGCGGGCAGCAGTGGTGACTTGTTCGCTTGCATGGAGCGAGGTGCGGCGCGCCAATTCCTCGGCTGCTTTGCGCGTCACGAAAATGCCGGTCGTGCGCACCAGGCTGCGTCGCGCCTCATCCACATTGGCGCGGGCCGGCGCGATATCGGGCGCGTTGACGATCAGCGTGCGGTCCGACGCGCGCCATTCGATATCGCCGCTGCCAATGCGCGACACATCGACGAAGTAATCGACGCTGTAGGGCATTTTGACGACTTGATCGGAGCGCAGCCAGCCAAAGCCGCGCACGTCCGACGCTGTGCTTTGCACCGTGCCGGAAAGCGTCGCGACCTTCAGCGCGCTCGTGCCCGCCAGCCGCGCGGTAATCAGCTCGGTCAGCGGGGCGCCGCCGCCGCCAGGCTCGGTCGCGACATAGGCCTCGCGATATCGGTCATAGGCCAGAAACGCGAGCGCGCCCGCCGCCACCAGCGCGGCCAGCACCAGCAGCCAGCGGCGCGCCGAAACACTCAGACGCGGTGCCACAACTCCTCCTCGCACCGGACAAGCGCGCGCCCGTCAAGGTCGATCAGATGCGCGAGCACCGACCCCGCCGCCGCCGCATGCAGCCGCGCGTCAAGGCCCGGATACATCGCCGCCACCATCGCCGGGATCGCCGCCGGACCTGCATCAAGCACGGTCAAAATCTGCCGCTCGCGCTGACGACGATGGCCGAGCAGGTGGCGGACATGCTGGGCGGGGTTGGTCACCGGCTCACCATGCGCGGGAAAATAAATGCGGTCATCGCGCGCCTGAAGCTTTTCGAGACTCGCCAAATAGGCGGTCATGTCGCCATCGGGCGGCATCACCACCGTCGTCGACCATCCCATAACATGGTCGCCCGAGAACAACGCGCCTGCCTCTGGCAAAGCAAAGGCGAGATGGTTTGAGGTATGCCCCGGCGTTGACACGGCGCTCAGCGTCCAGCCGCTGCCAGACACGCTCTCACCATCGGCCAACACCCGGTCGGGCGCATAGTCACCATCGAAGGCCGCATCGCCGCGCGGCCCCATGTCGACCACCAGCGGCGCGCAACCGATGATCGGCGCAGCCGTTGCCGCCGCCAGCGCGCGGCTGGCCGGGCTGTGGTCGCGGTGGGTGTGGGTGATGAGAATGGCGGTCACTGGCCGCCCCGCAATCGCCGCGATCAGCGCGTCGATATGCGCTGAGTCATCGGGACCGGGGTCGATCACCGCCAGGTCCTCGGTCCCGACCAGATGCGTCTGGGTGCCCGTAAAGGTAAAGGGCGACGGATTGGGCGCAAGCACCCGTGCGACCAGAGGGTCAAGCGCGATACACGCGCCAGTGGGCGGTGATTCCATAGCGGCGACCATGGCCCGCCCGCTGTTTCAACTCAAGCGCCGTCCGCGCGCAGCAGAGTCATGCCCGGTCCGGCGGGGGGGCAATCCCGCCGGACCGGTTGAGGTCATTTCGCTTTAGCAGCGTCAGCCTCAATCTCGGCAATCGCCTGATCAATCCCCTTTAGTGCGGCCGCACGCGCCGCATCGGACAAATCGCGATTGGCAATAATCCCCTCGCGCGCGGCCCGCACGCCTTCCAGCGCGCTGCGGCGAGCGTTCCATTCGAACCCCCTTGATTGCAACATGCGGATGCGCGCGTCCTCAAGATAGCGGTGGACATCCGCGTGTCGGTGGGCATCCTTGCTCAACTTGGCAATGACGTTGCGGCAGACCATCAGGACGCGCTTGCCCTTTTTGAGATCCTTCGCGACCAGGGGCTTACCATCCGTATCCTTGCAATCGGTTTCAATGATGGTCGGCGCGAACACCATCACCTTGCCTCCGGGCAGAGCCTTGGACAAAGCCGCTTCGATCTTGTCCTCCCCGGTCTCATCCGCGCCATCGCCCTTCAGGTCGATGGTCTCAACCTTCCCGTCCTTGTTGCGAATGATGATCTTGGTGCGGCGTTCGACCTTGGCCTCGGGCGCTGCGGGCGCGGCTGGTGCGGCCGACTTGGGCGGCGTCGGGGCGTCGGTGGCCGACTGCGGGGCGACGGGGGCGGCTGGGGGGGCGGCTGGCGCAGACGCTACACTGGCCAG
>DHHS01000089.1:0-133 GCA_002403415.1 Sphingomonas sp. UBA4766
AAGCCCGCCCGCTCGCGCGTCAGACCGCCCGGCCCAAGTGCCGATACGCGGCGCTTATGGGTGACTTCCGACAACGGGTTGGTCTGGTCCATGAATTGCGAAAGCTGGGACGAGCCGAAGAACTCGCGCACCG
>DHHS01000089.1:428-15775 GCA_002403415.1 Sphingomonas sp. UBA4766
CGAAGAACTCGCGCACCGCCGCAACCGCAGGCTTGGCGTTGATGAGGTCGTTGGGCATCACGGTCGAGACGTCGACCGACGACATCCGCTCCTTCACCGCGCGCTCCATGCGCAACAGGCCGACACGGTACTGATTCTCGAGCAGCTCGCCGACGGAACGCACCCGGCGATTGCCAAGATTGTCGATGTCGTCGATCTCGCCCTTGCCGTCTTTCAGGTCGACAAGCGTCTTGACGACCGCCAGTATATCCTCGGTGCGCAGCGTCGTGACGCTGTCCTCGCAATCAAGATCAAGCCGCATGTTGAGCTTGACCCGGCCGACCGCCGACAAATCATAACGGTCGGGATCGAAAAACAGCCCCGCGAACAGCGATTCGGCCGTTTCCAGCGTCGGCGGTTCACCGGGGCGCATCACGCGGTAAATGTCGGACAACGCCTGTTCACGCTCCTCGGCTTTATCGGCTTTCAGCGTGTTGCGAATCCACGGGCCGGTGGCCACGTGATCGATGTCGAGCAATTCGATCCGGTCGATCCCGGCCTTGTCCAGCAATTCGAGGTTTTCGCCCGTTACTTCGTCGCCCGCCTCGACATAAATCTGGCCGGTCGCTTCGTTAATCAGGTCATAGGCCGAATAGCGACCGAAGATCTCCTCGGTCGGAATCAACAGATCGGTAAGGCCATCCTTGGCGGCCTTGTTGGCGGCGCGCGGCGAAATCTTTTGCCCGCTGGCGAATACGACTTCGCCGGTCTTGGCGTCGATGATGTCGTACATCGGCTTTTGACCGCGCCAATTTTCTGCCTGGAACGGAATGACCCAGCCACCCTGGCCGCGCACAAAGGTGACGCGGTTGTAGAAATGATTGAGGATTTCCTCGCTCGTTAGGCCGAGCGCATAGAAAAGGGCGGTAACCGGCAGCTTGCGCTTGCGATCAATACGGACGTTGACGATGTCCTTCGCATCGAATTCAAAGTCGAGCCACGACCCGCGATAGGGAATGACGCGCGCGGCAAACAGATATTTGCCCGACGCATGGGTCTTGCCGCGATCATGGTCAAACAACACGCCCGGCGAGCGGTGCATCTGGCTGACGATAACGCGCTCGGTGCCGTTGATGATAAAGGTGCCGTTCTGCGTCATGAGCGGCATGTCGCCCATGTACACATCCTGCTCCTTGATATCGAGCACACTGCGCGCTTCGGTATCGGCATCGACTTCGAACACGATCAGGCGCAGCGTGACGCGCATCGGGGCGGCGTAAGTAATCCCGCGCTGGCGGCATTCGTCCGTGTCGAATTTGGGCGGCTCCAGCTCGTAATTCACGAAATCAAGCTCGGCGGTGCCCGCAAAATCGCGGATCGGGAATACGCTGCGCAGCGTCTTTTCAAGGCCCGAGACATAGCCGATCGACGGGTCAGAGCGCAGGAATTGCTCATAGCTCTCGCGCTGAACCTCGATCAGGTTCGGCATCTGCACGACTTCGTGGATGTTGCCGAAAACCTTGCGGATGCGGCGCTTTGCGGTGCCGGTCTCGCTCAAGCGCTGCATAGCAGTGCCGTCGTTCAGTGCGTTGGTTGCCATAAGCTGAAAAATCGCCCTTGTTAAAAGTCAACAATCGCGCCCGGAATCCTCCGGACGGGGCACGCATCAAAGACACAAAAAGCCGCGCGCTCCGCGATTGGGAGCCGCAGCTTTTCAGCGTCGTTGAACCCGCATTCTCCCATTCGATCGACACGCTGCGCGACGGCGTCTCGTTTCCCGGAGGGTGCGAAGATATACAATATAGAAACGCGCCTGCGCACTGTCAATCGGCGGTTGCCGCCAAATGACAAAGGGCCGCCCCCGGCACTGGGAAGCGGCCCTTTGCGACTACGCCGTGGCGGCGGGCCATCGCCCAGCGCCCGCGACGGATTACTTGATCTCGACGGTCGCGCCAGCGGCTTCGAGCTGCGCCTTGATCTTTTCGGCTTCTTCCTTGTTGACGCCTTCCTTGATCGCCTTGGGCGCGGATTCGACCAGCGTCTTGGCTTCGGTCAGGCCGAGCTGGGTGATCGCGCGGACTTCCTTGATGACGTTGATCTTCTTGCCGCCGTCGCCGGTCAGAATGACGTCGAATTCGGTCTTTTCCTCAACAACCGGCGCAGCAGCACCGGCGCCACCGGCGGCCGGGCCAGCAACCGCAACCGCGGCGGCCGCCGAAACGCCCCACTTTTCTTCCAGCATCTTCGACAGCTCAGCAGCTTCGAGGACGGTCAATGCGCTCAGGCTTTCTACCAGCGCGTTCAGGTCTGCCATGTTCATTCTCCGAAATAGGGGGCCACAGGCCCCATCAATGTTGGTTCAAGTCGAAATGCCCGAAAATCAGGCCGCTTCCTTCTCCGCATAGGCCGAAAGCACACGCGCAATCTGCGCCGCCGGTGCCTGTGTCACGGTCGCGAGCTTGGTGGCGGGTGCCACCAACAGGCCCACGATCTTCGCGCGCAGTTCATCAAGCGACGGCATGGTGGCGAGCGCCTTCACACCTTCGACGTCAAGGACGGTCGCGCCCATTGCCCCGCCGACGATTTCGAACTTTTCGTTCGTCTTCGCAAATTCAACGACCACTTTGGCCGCTGCGACGGGATCAACAGAAGTGGCAAGGCCCACCGGCCCGGTGAGCATGTCGCCCAGCGAGAGATAGTCGGTGCCATCAAGCGCGATCTTGGCAAGCTTGTTCTTCGAGACCCTGTAGCTCGCGCCGGCGTCGCGCATCTTGTTCCGCAGCACAGTCGATTGTGCCACGGTCATGCCGAGATTGCGGGTGACGACCACCACGTTCACCTCGGCAAAGGTGCGGTTCAGATCAGCGACGAGGTCGGCCTTTTGAGCACGATCCATGCCATTCTCCACGTTCAAATGACGCCTCCGCCGATTGGGTGGAGGCGCCGGTTAATCCGGTGATGGGCAGGGGCAAGCCCCCGTTCCAGCCGGGCTTGTCCGTCAAAGGGGGTGGATCGCGGCCTGAACCACGGCAGACCGGGGCTGATGTCAGCGACCGGTCGGAAATTCCATTCCCCGTCTGGGCAGGAGATTAAGTGGGGAGCCCACACCTGCCGTCTCGGACGGTATCCCCGCGCAGGTTAACCTGTGCCGGGAGAGCGCAGGCCAATAACGCCGCCGCCCGAAAAGTCAACGGCCGACTATCACGGCTCTGGCCATCACGGTTTTGGTTTACCGTCCTTCGTCCATTCGGGCGTGAACTTGCCATAAGCCAGCCACTTCACCGGCGCGATCAGCGATTGGATGGCATTGGTCATGAACTTGAAGTCTATATTCTCGATTGTATCGGTCGGCTGGTGATAGGTCGGGACGAGTGCCCAGCCCGACACGGTGTGCGCGACAATCCCCTGGCGGGCGAGCGCATAGTTATCGGACCGCTGGAAAAAATTCTGCTCAGGATAGGGATCGGCAGTCACAAGCGCGCCGTGCGCTTTCATCGACGGGCCGAAATTCGACCGATCATAGCCCGTCATCATCATCACCCCCTTGGGCAATTTCGGATCCTGCGCGCCGATCATCTCAAACTCCAGATTGGCGACAATGTCGGTCAGCGGGATAGGGGGATTTTTCGCGAAATAATTTGAGCCGAACAGGCCGATTTCCTCGCTTCCATAGGCAACGAACATCAGACTGCGGCGCGGTCTCCTGCCGGCCGCCATCGCCTTGGCAATCTCGATCACGGCAACCGTGCCCGATGCATCGTCATTCGCGCCATACATGACCGTCCCGTTGGGCAGCGCGCCGATATGATCGAGATGGGCGGAAAACAGCAGCGTTCCGGCCTTGGCATCTGTGCCGGTGATATAGCCGATCGCGTTGGTCGTTATGCTCTCCTCGCGCGCGACATCTGTCAGCGTCAGCGCAACCGTCGCGCCTGCGCGTCCAGCAAGCGCGGAGAGAGTATCGGCGGGCAGCGAGCCGACGGTCGGGCGAGGGGGCGGCGTCGTGCCTTCAAGGAAGACGGGCAGCTGCGGTGCATTGCCATTGGTAGCCAGAACACCCTTGGTTGCCGCACTTTCGGGAACGATCAGCAACCTGACCTTTTTCGCGCGCGCGGCACCGAACAGCGCGAACGGCGACCCCTTGAAACTGGGGACGATCACGACGTCGGCGGCGGGCATATCGGCGGGCTTGTCGCCGGTGAACACGGCCATCTTGCCCGTCACAGGCTCGCCAGACCCCAGGATGAGTGCAAAGCCGGGGACTGGCGTTCCGTCAACGCTGAGCGTGGCGGCCCCCTTGACGGCGAGCCGAATGACCTTGGCGGTTTGAAGATAGCCCGACATGCCCGGCGCGGGTGTCAGCCCAAACTGCGCGAATTGCGCCGCGACATAGGCGGCCGCGATCGCCTCATCCCGGCTCGCGCTGGCCCGCCCGCGAAGCTCCGGCCCGGCCAGAAATTTCTCGTGCGCCATCACTGATTCGATGCGCACCTTATAAGGGGCGGGGCGGGGCTTGCGCTTGGCATCAGCCGGGGCCGGAAGCGCTACGGCAGCCAGCATGAGGACGGCAAGCGTGCGGGCAAGGATTGAGAGCATGGGGCAATCTCCACCAATATCGCGCTTTTGCTATGCGTCCCGACGGGCCGACGCAAGGCATGGCAGAGCAAAGGGCAAAGCAAAAGGGCCGGGATTGCGCCCGACCCTTCGCAGCAGGTTTGGCAGTGATGCGGTTCAGGCCCCGACTTCGGCCGTGTCGACCTTCACGCCTGCGCCCATTGTCGAGCTGACCGCGATCTTGCGGACATATTTGCCCTTTGCGCCTGATGGCTTGGACTTGATGAGCGCATCGACCAGCGCGTCGAAATTCGCGCGCAGGTCTTCGGCCGGAAAGCTAGCCTTGCCGATGCCCGAATGGATGATCCCGGCCTTTTCGACACGGAATTCGATCTGGCCGCCCTTGGCATCCTTCACGGCTTGCGCGACGTTCATGGTGACAGTGCCAAGCTTGGGGTTCGGCATCAGCCCCTTGGGGCCAAGGATCTTGCCCAGCCGCCCGACGACGCCCATCATGTCCGGGGTTGCGATGCAGCGATCGAATTCGATCGTGCCGCCCTGCACGAGTTCCATCAGGTCTTCGGCACCCACGACATCGGCGCCGGCTTCGCGCGCTTCGTCGGCTTTTGCACCCTTGGCGAACACGCCGACGCGCACGGTCTTGCCGGTGCCCTTGGGCAGCGTGACGACGCCGCGCACCATCTGATCGGCGTGGCGCGGATCGACGCCGAGGTTGAGCGCAACCTCGATCGTTTCGTCAAACTTGGCGGTTGCGTTTGCCTTGGCAAGCGCAATGGCCTCATCGACCGAGTAAAGCTTCTCGCGGTCAACCGCGGCGGCGAGCGTCTTGGCTTTCTTGGTGAGCTTGGTCATCGGATCAGCCCTCCACCACTTCAAGGCCCATCGCGCGGGCGGAACCTTCGATGATGCGGGTTGCGGCTTCGATATCGTTGGCGTTCAGATCCTTCATCTTGGCCTGCGCGATTTCGCTCAGCTTCGAGCGCGCAATCTTGCCCGCCGACACCTTGCCCGGCTCCTTGGAACCCGACTTCAGGTTGGCGGCCTTTTTGATGAGGTAAGTCGCAGGCGGCGTCTTGGTTTCGAACGAAAAGCTGCGGTCGGCATAAACGGTGATGACGGTGGGGAGCGGCGTGCCGACTTCCTGATCGCCCGTCTGCGCGTTGAACGCCTTGCAGAATTCCATGATGTTGACGCCGCGCTGACCCAGGGCCGGGCCGATGGGCGGCGAAGGGTTCGCCTTGCCCGCGGGCACTTGCAGCTTGATATAGCCGGTAATCTTCTTTGCCATCTGTCTCACTCTGTTGCTCGGACGGAGACAAGCCCCGCCGGTTCAAGTTTAGCGGTTCAAACGACGCGCGATTGCGCGCCTCCCGCACGATTTCTTCCGCGACCGGTGGTTTTGGAAGTGAGCGCGCATAGTCGAAGCAATCGGCGCGCGCAACCGCCTTGTTTGCTGGGCGCGCGCAAGGCGGATTATGGGTGGCAGCCGGGGGTGCCACGCCTATATTCGGCGCACCAACCCTGTTGCAGAGGAGAGCACGCCATGTCCGACGCCGAAGATGCCGCCGCCCGCAATCAGCCCGCCGGTTACATGCCTCCCGCCGTCTGGACGTGGGAGCCGGGCAATGGCGGTGCCTTTGCCGCCATCAACCGGCCGATTTCGGGCGCGACGCATGACAAGGAACTCCCGATCGGCAAACACCCGATCCAGCTCTACTCGCTGGGCACGCCCAACGGCATCAAAGTGACGATCATGCTCGAGGAATTGCTGGCCGCCGGGCATAGTGGTGCGGAATATGACGCCTGGCTCATCAAGATTAGCGAGGGCGACCAGTTCGGCAGTGGCTTTGTGGCCGTCAATCCCAATTCGAAAATTCCGGCGATGGTCGATCATTCGGTCGATCCGGTGGTGCATCTGTTCGAAAGCGGGTCGATGATGTTCTACCTCGCCGAAAAATTCGGTGCGTTCCTGCCCAGCGACCTGCACAAGCGCGCCGCGACGATGAACTGGCTGATGTGGCAAATGGGCGCAACGCCGTTTCTGGGCGGCGGATTCGGCCATTTCTATGCCTATGCGCCGTTCAAGATCCAATATGCGATTGACCGCTATGCGATGGAGGTCAAGCGGCAGCTCCATGTGCTCGACACGCATCTGGCGAAGAATGAATATATGATCGGTGACGAATACACGATCGCCGACATGGCAATTTACCCCTGGTATGGGGCGGGGATTCGCGTGGCGTATAATGCGCGCGAGTTTCTCGGCATCGACGATTACAAGAACGTCGCGCGCTGGACCGATCAGCTCGGCGCACGCGAGGCGGTTAAGCGCGGGGCCCGTGTCAACCGCGTGTTCGGCGATCCGGCAAAGCAATTGCATGAGCGCCACGACGCCAGCGATTTCGACCGGATGGTTGAGGAAGCACCGGCGGCGTAATCAGCGGGCGAGGCGCGGGATACTATCCTCCCCGCGCCGATCGCTCGGCATTGTCGTGTCGCGTGTTGTTTACTTGACCCGTTCGACCTGCTCGAAATCAAGCTCCACGGGCGTTGCACGGCCAAAGATCGACACCGACACCTTGACCTTCGACTTGTCGAAATCAAGTTCTTCAACCGTGCCGTTGAAGCTTGCAAACGGCCCGTCGAGGACTTTCACCGCGTCGCCGATTTCGTAATCGACCCGGACCTGTTGCTTGACGTTGGCGGCGGCCGCCTCTTCCTTGGTCGACAGCATCCGCGCCGCTTCGGCGTCGCTGATCGGCTGCGGTTTGCCCATCGCGCCCAGGAAACCCGTCACCTTGGGCGTGTTTTTGACCAGGTGATAGACATCGTCGTTCATGTCGAGTTTTGCGAGCACATAGCCCGGCATGAATTTGCGTTCGACCTGGATTTTCTTGCCCCGGCGCGCCTCGGTCACGGTCTCGGTGGGCACTTCGACCGCTTCGACGAGCCGGTCGAGCCCCATGCGGGTCGCCTCGCTCATGATGGCGTCGCGAACCTTGCCCTCAAAACCCGAATAGGCGTGAATGATATACCAACGTGCCATTATCGTGCGTGCCCGCCCTTATTTCGCCAGCAGCAGCAGTGCCGCCACGACCCGATCAAAAAATGCGTCAATGAGGAAAAAGAACAGACCGAGCAGCGTGGTCATCACCACTACCATCAGTGCGGTCGTCCATGTCTCTGCCCAGCTTGGCCAAACGACCTTGCGGGTTTCGGCTCGTACTTGCTTGATGAATTCGGCTGGACTTGTTCGTGCCACGTCTGTTTCCTCAATTGCCCAACGCCGGACATAGGATCGCCGTCCGGTCCCGCAAAGAGCACCGACGACGATTCATTCCGATTTCGGATTAGCGACGGTGCTAGCGGGAAACAGCGCCGACTGCAAGCGGTGGCGTGGCGGGCGGGGGAAAGTGGCAGGGGAGCTCGGATTCGAACCGAGGGCCTTCGGTTTTGGAGACCGACGCTCTAACCAGCTGAGCTACACCCCTATGCGGATCGCGTCTTTAGCTCGCTGTGTGCATCGGGGCAAGCCGCTGTTTGGGGTCAGGCGGCGATCGCGGCGGCCCGCGCGGCGAGCGCGCGTGCTTCGGCCTCGGGCAGCGGGCGACCGAAGTAATAGCCTTGCACCTTGGTGCATCCCAATTCGGTAATGAGTCGGTGTTCGGCTTCGGTTTCGACGCCCTCGGCGGTCGTTGCCATATTCAAGCTGTGCGCGAGCGCGACGACGGCGCGGATGATGGCAATCGCCTCCGGCTTGTTTTTGGACGCGCCCCGCACAAAGCTACGGTCGATCTTGATCGTCGAAAAGCGCGTGCGGCTCAGATAGCCAAGCGACGAATAACCAGTCCCGAAATCATCAAGCGACAGGCGCACGCCTAGGTCCAGAATCCTCTCAAGAACTTGGGCCGCGCACGTGCCCTCGCGCATGAAAACGCTTTCGGTGACTTCCAGCTCAAGCCGGTCGGGCGACAAGCCGCTGCTCGCAAGCGTTGAGGCGACGATCGTCACAAAGGCGGGGTTTAGCAGCTGTTCGGGCGACACATTCACCGCTACCCGCATCGGGTCGGCCCACCTTGCTGCCTCGTGACAGGCGGTGCGCAACACCCATTCTCCAATCGGCGCTATCAGCCGGGTTTCTTCCGCCAATGGAATGAACTTGGCCGGCGAAATCTCGCCAAGCGTTGGGTGGGTCCAGCGCAGCAACGCCTCAAAACCCACGAGCGCGCCAGCTTTTGCGGCGACGACCGGCTGATAGTTAAGCGACAGCTCGTCATTTGCAAGCGCTTTGCGCAGCGCCATTTCGAGCACGCGTCGTTCCTCTGCCTGCGCATGCAGCTGCGGTTCATAAGCGTGGAACACCCCGCCGCCTGCATCCTTAGACCGATATAGCGCAAGGTCCGATGACCGGATCAGCGTTTCGGCGGTGCGGCCGTCGCGCGGGCCATAGGCAATGCCGATGCTCGCGCCGATGTGGAGCGTGTTCTGGTCGATTTCATAAGGAGCTGAAATCGCCTCAATCGCCCGTTGCGCGAGCAAGTCGACTCGCTTTGTGTCACTCGCATCGCGCACAACGATGGCAAACTCATCGCCGCCAAGCCGGCCTACCAACTCATTGGGGGACATGAGCTGCCCCAGCCGCTGCGCCACCCGGCCAAGCAGGCGATCGCCCACCGGATGGCCAAGCGAGTCGTTCACCGATTTGAACCGGTCCAGGTCGATCATCACAAACGCGCAGCGGGTCGACCATTTTTCGCCATCGGCAAGCGCATTGCTGAGCGATTCGTAAATCATCAACCGGTTGGGCAGGCCGGTCAACGTATCAAACCGCGCCATATGATTGATTTTTTCGGCGGCCGCCCGCGCTTCGGTCACGTCGGAACCAACGCCGCGAAAGCCGATATAGGCGCCAGCTTCGTCAAAACGGGGGGCGGCCGAGATCTCCAGCCAGCGTTGTTCATTCTTGATACGAATGGGCAGCAGCAGGTCGTGAAACGCCTCGCGCCGTTTCAGTTTTTCGGCAAGGTCGCGCAGACTGTCGTCGATCGGGCCGTTATCCCAGTCGCTGCCCCCCAGCACTTGCAGGATCGGCTTGTGGTTGATCGACAGCGGGTCTTCGCCGACGACATAGGCAAAGCGGGGCGAGGCGCGGACGATCCGACGGGCCGCGTCAATTTCCCACAGCCAATCGGCGCCCTGTTCTTCCCGCGTTCCCAATAGAAGGTTTACGGTCTCGTCGCGTTCAGCGAGCGCCATCTCGTTGGCGCGCATCACGACCAGCCCGCGCGCCTGCGCATAACACGTCACCATAACGGCAAGCGTGAACAGTGCAGTCGCGGCGGCCAGCACCGGCCCCGACACGACGAACATCATCGCGGCTAGCGCAGCCCCCAGTAGCGCCAGAAAGCTGAGCGTTGCAAGCGGCAGCGCGGCCGTTGCCAGTGCCGATGCCGTCATCAGCATCGAAAGAATAACCCACAGTTCCAGCAGCTCGACCGGCCCAGCGCGCGGCGCCAGCACCAGCGGTGGCACCGCCCAGATCACTCCCATCGCGATCCCGCTATAGCTGGTGCGGCGGACGACCGTAACCGGGATTATCGCGGCACCATGCCATTGCGGCGACAACCGCTTGAACGTGATCCCGACGGCCATCGCCGCCAGCGCCCCTCCCCAACACGCTGCCAGCCACGGCGCGAGCAATTTCATCGCGATCAGCACCGTCAGCGACGCGCCGATCAGATGCGCTGCCAAAAACAAGAGCGCGGTGCGCCGGGCTGCATCAATTTGCGCTGCGCGGATCGGCCCCCAATTCGAGCCCTCCACGGGATCGCGAAGACCGAGCAACGCCGCCGCGTCGATCCTGTGCTTGGTAAACTGAGTTGTCGCTTCGTCACTCACCCGCCCAATCATAGCGGCTATTGGTTAGCGGAAGGTTAGATTGGGCGCGATTCTCCCGAAAAACTGGGATTTCTAGCTAAATTCAAGCCGCTATTGCATAGGGTTTGATGTCGCCGCTCAGATAGAGATTACGCGCCTTGGCCCGGCTCAACTTGCCAGAGCTGGTGCGTGGCAAGGTCCGGGGCGGGATGAGTTCGATAACACAATTCATGCCCGTTACCGACCGCACGCGCTCGCGAATTTCCTCGCGCAGCCGCACGCGTTCGCGCTCATCCGAACTGCGACACTGCACCAGAACCGCCGGCGTTTCCTCCCCGCCCGGCGTGGTGATCGCAAAAGCGGCGATGTCGCCCGCCTTGAATCCGGGCAATTGCTCTACCGCCCATTCGATGTCTTGGGGCCAATGGTTTTTGCCATTGACGATAATCATGTCCTTTGCCCGACCGACGATATAGACATAACCATCTGATATATAGCCCATATCACCAGTGTCGAGCCAGCCATCGACCATGCAGGCAGCGGTTGCTTCCGGATCACGGAAGTAACCCGCCATGATCGACGGCCCCTTGCACCAAATCTTGCCGATCGCGCGATCGGGCAGGGGGGTGCCGTCTTCCTCGCGCACTTCGACCGCCATGTCGCGTACCGGCTTGCCACAATTGACGATCGCGCGGTAACGCTGAGGCCGCCCCTGCTTGGCGGCTGCACCCGACAATTGCGTTTCCTCGACCAGCTCGACGCGGATGCCCTCGCCCGGCGGCATGATCGACACCGCCAGTGTCGCCTCGGCCAAGCCATAGCTCGGGAGGAAGGCGGTCGCCTTGAACCCGGCGCTGTCGAACGCATCGACAAAGCTTTGCATCACATCGGGGCGGATCATGTCGGCGCCATTCCCCGCCAGCCGCCAGCGCGACAGGTCGAAACGGTCCGACGCGCGCGTCTGGCTCGACATGCGGCGCGCGCAAATGTCATAGCCAAATGTGGGTGAATAGCTAACGGTGGTGCCGTTGTTGCGGGTGATGAGGTCGAGCCAAGCCAGCGGGCGTCGCGCGAAATCTTCGGTCTTCAGATAATCGACCGACACCTGGTTCGCCATGGGCGACAACATGCACCCGACCAACCCCATATCGTGATACCAGGGCAGCCACGACACGCAGCGATCGGTTTCGATCAACTGCATCCCATGACCGTGCGCGGCCAGATTGTTGAGCAGGGCGGCGTGCGTCACCGCGACGCCGTGGGGAAAACGGGTCGATCCGCTCGAATACTGCAGGTAACAAATGTCGTCGGGCTTGGCTTCAGGAAGGGGGGCGGCAACCACCGGGTGGGTTGCCAACGTCGCCCAATCAATCCCGCGCACTCCGCGCGCATCGGCGGCCGCACCCGCCATCTCGGCAAGTTCGGGCGGATAGATCAGCAGGACCGGATCGCTGCTTTCAAGCTGAACGCCAATCTGGTCGATATAGGCATCGCGCCCACCGAATGAGGTTGGCAGGGGCAGCGGCACCGGCCAGGCACCGGCATAGACGGTCCCAAAAAACAGGGCGGCAAATTCTGCACTCGTCTCTGCGATCAACGCAACCCGGTCGCCCGGCGCAATCCCCATCGCGGCGAGGCGGAGCGCCGCGTCAAGCGCGTCGGTGCGGAGTTGCGCATAGCGGTATGGGCGCTTGATCGCTCCGCGCGCATCGTGGAAGTTGAAACCGCGATCGCCCGAGGCGGCATAGTCCAATGCCTCGCCGAGGGTCGCGAAATCCGCAAAGCGGCGAGGCAGCGGATCGTGCGTTGGGGTTGCGACCGGCATTTCGGAATGCATCGCGCCTGCGTGCTGCTGATCAATCACCATTATCGTTACGCCCCTGAGTAATCTGACTTATACATCATCCGACATGCAACCTGGGTTGACCGATCATCGGGTTCACAATCCGGACCGGCGAAGTTTACACCGCTCGAACGGACTTTAGCCAACCAACGAACCGACCAATCAACCCATTCGACGCCCAAACAAACAAGCGCTCTAAAATGATGGTATTAAGCGTTCAAAATCAGGTTTGACTATGGCACAATCATGGCATGATGCGCGAAAATCCACCAAATCGTCGCGCGCTGTCGCCGCTCGATCACGATGCGTTGGACCGGTTGGCGCTGCGCTATGTCGAGCGATTTGCGACAACGCGTGCGCGGCTGATCGCCTATCTTGACCGGAAGGTCCGCGAGCGCGGCTGGCAGGGGGCGCCGGCTGATCCGGTGTCACTCGCCGATCGCATGGTTGCGCTTGGCTATATCGATGAACGTGCCTTTGCCGCCGCGCGGGCGGGGGCCATGGCCCGGCGTGGGCTGGGCGAGCGGAGGATTTCTGCAGCTTTGCGCGCCGCCGGTGTTGGTGAAGATGAGGGGTCGGCGCTGACGCCGATGATTGCGCAAGGGGCGCTGGCTGCTGGCCTTCGCTTTGCGCAGCGCAAGCGATTGGGCCCTTATGCTGTCACGGCCCCCGACCGGGCGATGCGCGAGCGTCAGCTTGCCGCAATGCTTCGGGCTGGACATTCATTTGAGCTCGCGCGCAAGATACTTTCGATGACGCCCGGGGATGACAGAGCGCTTGATGTGCTCATTTCGGGCGACGAAGATTTTTGCGACATCACAAATCCATGATAAGGGCCGTTTTCGGTCGGGGGGCGGACGAAGTTGCGTTGTGGTCAGGGGAAGGATGCGGTTGTTTTGCCGTCGCTTGCGTCAGCGACGACAGGACAAGTCGTGCTACCCGAACAGAACCAGCCGGCGCATTCGTCGTCTGAGTCGGCGGAGTCGATTGCAGTATCAGGGCGGTTGAAGTGGTTCGACATCGCACGCGGTTTTGGGTTTTTGGTGGCTGAATCGCCGCCGATTGGTGATGTATTGGTTCATTTTTCGGTGCTCCATCCGCATGGGCGCACCCATTTGCCCGAAGGCGCACGGCTGAACTGTGTCGCTGTGCGCGGTGAGCGCGGTTTTCAGGCGCGCGAAATCGTCGCGATTGACCTGGCGGAAGCCGTGATCCCCGCGCCGCGCCGCCGCAATCCCGATCGGGTCGATCCGGCCAGCCTGCTCGACCAGGCGGGTGACATTGAACATGCGAGCGTCAAATGGTTTAACCGGCTAAAGGGCTATGGCTTTTTGATCCGCGCGCGCGACAATGCCGATGTTTTCGTGCATATGGAAACGCTGCGCCGGGCGGGCATCAGCGAAGTCGCGCCAGGCCAGCTTTTGCGAGCGCGGATTTTTGACGGGCCAAAGGGGCCGCTGGCGGTGCTGGTCGAACCGGAGGAGTAAGCGTTTGCGGATCATCATGTTTTTGCTGGCGGCGGTCGCGCTCATGCCCTTGTCCGCCTGTGGCGGCGCCAATGCCGTGGCGCAGTCATCGGGCGATGCGGCGCGGCGGACGATTGCGGTCACGATCACCAGCGGCAAATCCAAACATGCGTTTACCGTTGAGGTAGCGGAAAGCTCGGCTGAACAGGCGCGCGGGCTGATGTTTCGCACCGATATTGGCACTGATGGCGGCATGTTGTTCTATCCTTATCCGAGCGACGGCGGCCCGCCGCGCGAGGCAAGTTTTTGGATGAAGGATACGCCAAGCCCGCTCGATATCATCTTCATCCGCGCGGACGGCACTATCGCGCGGATTGCCGAAAACACCACGCCATTTTCCGAAGTGCCGGTGACATCGGGGGAACCCGTCGCCGCGGTCCTCGAATTGCGGGGCGGACGCACGGCCGAACTCGGCATCGCAGAGGGCGATCGGGTGAGCTGGCAAGGACGCGCTCGCTAAACGCCGGTTGAAGCCGGGGCGCGGCCACGCTAAGCACCCGGCATGGGATTGCTCGGGATGATCTTCACTTGGTGGGACGGCGCCACTTTTGGCACGCGGCTTGGTTTGCGCGGCAAGGTGCGCGTGGGCAGCGATGCGCTGGGCAATCATTATTATGAGGGCGGGCGCGATCCCAACGGCATTACCCGCCGCTGGGTGATCTATAACGGCGCCAATGACGCCAGCCGGGTGCCACCCGAATGGTTTGGCTGGCTCCATCATCAGGTGGATGCCCTGCCCGATGCGGCCTTGCCGCCGCCACGCGCCTGGCAAAAGCCGGCGGTCCCCAATCTGACCGGGACCGAGGCGGCGTATCGACCTGCGGGCGCGCTCGAGCGCGGTGGCCAGCGCGCGGCCGCAACCGGCGATTATGAGGCATGGACTCCGGGTGAGTGACCGCCGCTGGTGGCTGATCTGGGGCGGCGGCGGCATTGCGGTGGTGCTGGCGGCATTTGGGCTGTGGTTTGGCTATGACGCCTGGCAAACGGCCGAGCCCGCGACTGAGGAAGCCGTCAAGACCACCGGCTCGACGATCCTCGATCAGGCGCAAGGCCCCGGCGACGTCGCAACCGTCGATGTCACACCCGACGCTGACGTCGCGCGCGGCACGACGCCGATGGCAGAGCGTGTCGCTGTGCTGGGGCTGCTTAACAAGCGCAATGGTGCCACCCGCCTGCTGACGCTCAAGCCTGGGGAAGCGGCGCGAGTCGGCAATGCGGTGGTGCGGCTGCGCGCGTGCGAGCAGACTGCACCTTGGGAAAATGACCAGTTTACCGGCGCCTTTGTCCAGCTTGACGTGATGCAGCCTGACCGCAAATGGCGGCGCAGCTTTTCGGGCTGGCTGTATAAGGAGCGCCCTGCGCTGAACGTGGTGCAGGATCCGATCTATGATGTCTGGCCCAAAAGCTGCGCGATGACTTTCCCATCGGGCGGCGCGGCGACGGTGTCCATCGCGGATCGGCCTGCAGCGTCGAGCGCGAAGAAATCCCCCGATGGTGACGGGGCCGCCGCTGAGGGTGCCGAACCCGTCGCCCAGACCGCCCCGGCG
>DHHS01000066.1 GCA_002403415.1 Sphingomonas sp. UBA4766
TGTTGTCGTTCCTCCACGGCGAAGAAATTCGCCCCTGGTAACTTAGCAATCGGCCCGAATTGTGCGTAAAAACGCTGAAAAATCAGTGAAAAATGCATTGTTCGGGCCGATACCTTCCCCCATCGGCATGCAAAAGTTAACGCTAATTAACGATTTTGGTAGCCTGTCCAAATAGTTAATAACTGTTTGCGAATCAGGGTTAACGCGCTGCCCTAAATTGATCGTCCACGGGCGATTGCTCGGCAAAATCGCATCCGCATGATGCCTGCCACTCCCCTTATGCCAGTTGCGTCTCCGCGTTGCGCGCCGTGGCGCTTGGCTCCGGGTTAGAAAAAACCACCCCGTCATCAACCGATCCAAAGCGCAGTGCGGTCAGATCCTTCAGATAATTTTGATGCACCTGCCATGGCTGGCGATTGCCCTGTTTGGGAAAGCGCTCCATCGCCCGCGTTACATAGCCCGAGGTGAAGTCAAGGAACGGCGCGGGTTCCAAATCCCCCTCAATCACCGGTGTCACCTGTCGCACGCCGCGTTTGCGCATCGTATTCAGCAACCGGCAGACATAGCTGCACGTCAGATCGGCCTTCAGCGTCCAACTCGCATTGGTATAGCCAAAGGATGAAGCGAGATTGGGCATGTCACTATACATCATGCCCTTGTAATTGAACGTGTCGGCCAGGTTGCGCTCCTCGCCATCGACGCGAAAGCGGACATCGCTCAGCAATTGCAGCTCCAGCCCGGTGGCGGTCACAATAATGTCGGCGTCGAGCCGCTTGCCCGAATTGAGCACAATCCCGCCTGCATCGAAACGCGCGATGGTGTCGGTCACGACATCGGCTTTGCCCGCATTGATCGCGTTGAACAGGTCGGAATCGGGCACCAGGCATAACCGCTGGTCCCAGACATTATAGCGCGGCGTGAAATGTTCGGCGATGATGGGCGCGGGCAAATGCTCGGCAAGCATTCCCAACACGCGTTCCTTCGCTTGGACTGGATGCTTGCGCGCGGCGTTAAAGAAATACATCCCGAACAACACATTGCGCCACCGCACAAGCGCATAAGCAAGTTTTGACGGCAAATATCTGCGTAAGCGATTGGCGACAGCATCTTCGGACGGGCGCGACACGACATAGGTGGGCGATCGTTGCAACATCGTCACTTTTGCCGCAGTCTTGGCCATTTCGGGCACGATGGTAACGGCGGTCGCGCCCGAACCAATCACCACTACCCGCTTGCCCAGATAATCAAGGTCATCGGGCCAGAATTGCGGGTGAATGATCCGCCCCGCGAATTCCGCCTCGCCCGCGAATTCGGGACGGTGCCCCTTGGCATAATTGTAATAGCCCGAGCACATGAAAAGGAAGTGGCAGCTATATTGAACCTCGCGCCCCTCGCTCACCGCCGTCACGGTCCAGCACGCCTGCTCGGTTGACCAGCTTGCATCGGTGACATGATGGCCAAAGCGGATATGCCGGTCGATGCCATATTTGGCGGCCGTGCGCTTGACATAGTTCAGGATGTTCGGGCCGTCGGCGATCGCTTTCGCCTCGGTCCATGGCTCGAAGATATAGCCCAGCGTATACATGTCGGAGTCCGACCGGATGCCGGGGTAGCGGAACAAATCCCAGGTCCCGCCCATATCCGCGCGCCCCTCCAAGATCATATAACTGCGATCGGGGCATTTGTCCTGCAGGTGATAGCCCGCGCCAATGCCCGAAATCCCGGCGCCAACTACGATAACGTCGACATGATCCATTTTGGCAGCTCCCATGTCCATACCTGATATTCGATTTTCGAGCCCCAAGCAAAGGGAAGTAGCATGAGCCGGACACTGCGCCCGCGCCACCGGCGTCATTGCTTTACGAAATCGACGAACGCTGATACCCCGAGCAAATGGGGGGAAAGCGGATCTGGACACGGGCAACCGCCCATGCAGTGTTGCTCACGCTTGCCATTCTCGCGGCACCTGCGCTGGCGACCGAGCCTGCCACACTCTGCCGCGCAACGATCGCGCAGGACCTGCGCGTCTTGCCCGCCGCAGTCGAGGCAGCTGCCGCGCGCGCGGACGAAGCGCTCGACCGGCGCCGGGCCGAACCCGCAAGGCCTAGTGACCTGCCCCTTCTAACGATCGACGAGCGCCACAACACGCAGCCACCGGTTCCGATCCCGCCCCAGCTCCTAGCGCGATATTGCGCGATTGCTGGCGAGATGATGCGGCTCGATCCGCGCGGTAATCAGGCCCAAGCTAAGCAGTTTCTGGTCGCCGCCATCAATCTCGCGCACGCAGTCGGCGATGCTGCGACGGAAGCGCGCGCTGCCTATCACCTGGGCCTCACGCTGCTGAACGGCGAAGGCGCGGGCGGCACCAACACGCGCGGGGCGCAGCGCGTGGCCGCCACACGACCAACGGACCCAAGCACGGAGCTGAGCGATCCCGCCGCCCCGCCGCAGGACGATCCATGTGTCACGATCGAAGTCCCGGTGGTGCGCGGCATTGGGCCCATCCTCGCCCGTGCCGCGCTGCGTTGTGCCGCGACCCGCGCGACATCGGCGGGGGACACGCCGCGCGCGGCGCTTGCCCAATTGCGGCTTGCGCGGATGATCCTGAGCGAGGCAGGGCGATCCCCGCCCCGCGCCCGCGCGCTCCGGCGCGAGGCGGCGGACTCCGCGCAGGCGGGGCTGTTGACAGCGGCACAGATCCCCGCACCCGTCCAACGCGCGCTGATGACCGGGCGGCTCGCCGAGACGCTCGTGGAGGTCGATCCGGCCCATCCGGCGCTTGCCCCCGCCATTGCGACGCTGCGCGCAGATACGTCGGCCGATCCCGCCATTCTCGCGGTTGCTGCAGCGCTTGACGGGCAGATCCTGCTGGCAGCGGGCGAGGTACGCGGCGCAGCCGTGATGTTCCAACAAGCGATCTTTCACGAGGGACAACGCGCGCAACCGCTTCGCATGCCCAGCTGGCTGCTGCTGATGGCGCGCGCAGAGCCGCAACGCCGCGACACACTCGCGGTCGCTGCCTATCGCGCGCTGGAGGCGATCCGCCCGATCCTGCCGCTTGCTGACCCGCTGACCGAGGAATCGAATTTTGCCGTGCAGATGCGCCCCGTCTTCGAAGCTGCGGTTGCATCGCAACTCACACTGTCACGCAATGATACCGGCCTCGCCGCAGCACAAAAGATCGTAGAGGCGTATCGCGAGGCCGAGCTGCAATCGGCATTCGGCGCAAGCTGTGTCCCCGCGCGCGATCCGGTTGACCCCGCCGCGCTGCGAACGGGCGAGGTATTGCTATACCCGATCCTGCTCGATGACCGTGTCGAATTGCTGGTGGCGGTGGGCGGGCGCGGCAGTGCCGCCGGGTTCCGCCGCCTGACGGGAGGTGTCGCCACGAACCGAGCCAGCATTGCCCGGCTGGTCGCCGATGTCACCGAGTCGCTCATCAATGGAGGCGATGACAGGTGGCGGTCGGCATCACGCACGCTGTATGACACGCTCATCAAGCCAGTTGAGGCACAGTTAAAGCCGCTTGGCACGCTGATTATCATCCCCGATGGGCCACTGCGTGCGCTGCCCTTTGCCGCACTGCTCGATGCGCAGGAACAGTTTTTGGTGGAGCGCACCCAAATTGCGCTTGCGCCCGCGCTTGCCTATTCCCAGCCCGGTCGCGATCGCGGCAAGCGGCGGCTGAAAGTGGTGGCGGTTGCGCTGCAACGCGATGTTGATCTGCCCGCAGGCCGTTTTGCCCGCCTCGCTGGCACGCGCGAGGAAGCCGCCGCTGCGGCTGGCCCCGGCGGACGTGTGGTCGATGACTTTCGCGAAGCCGATCTGCGTCAGGCGCTTGACGCGGGGCGGGTCGATGTCCTGCATCTGGCAACCCATGCCGCGTTCAATGGTCGGTCCGACCGCAGCTTCATCGTCGCCAATGGCGAGGCGATCCCGCTCGCTGATCTGCGCGGGTTGATCGGCAGCGGGCGCGCGCGCGGCGACGAGCTTGACCTGCTGGTGCTGAGCGCATGCGAAACGGCGGTTGGCGATGACCTGGCGAGTATGGGGCTGGCGGGTGCTGCGGTGCAATCGGGCGCAGCAAGTGCGATTGCCTCGCTCTGGGAAGTGAATGACACCGGCACCGTCGCGCTGATGAAGGCGTTTTATGATCGCTACCGCGCGGGCGACGGCAAGGCGGCGGCGCTGCGCAGCGCCCAGCGCGCGCTGATCGCGCGGGGCGGTGATCTCGCGCACCCCTCAATCTGGGCGGCTTTTACGTTACTGGGGGGATGGCGATGAAGCGATACCTGCTGCTGGCCGGGGCCACGCTGTGCGCGGCGGCCCTCCCCGCGCCTGCCAATGCGCAGACGGTCATCGCACCTGACAATGCGGCGCCCGTCACCACCGGCACTACCGCGACCCGCACCGGCACGACGACGACGATCGACGGCGGCCGCCGCGTCGGCAATAATCTGTTCCACAGCTTCACTAGCTTCTCACTCGGCACAGGCGACACCGCGCAGTGGGTGCGATCGGGCGGCGACGGTGGCACCATTGCCAATATCATCAACCGCATAACCGGCGGCTCCATATCGACAATCGATGGGCGCATTGCCACGCAGGGGTTTGATCGCGCCAATTTCTTTTTCATCAATCCCGCAGGCATCATTTTTGGCGCAAATGCGTCGGTCGCGGTGCCCAACGCCGCCTATTTCTCCACCGCCAATGCGCTGCGCTTTGACGATGGCGCGGTGTTCGGCGTGACCACGCCCAACGGCTCGGCATTTTCGATGGCGAGCCCGACCGCGTTCGGCTTTCTGGGCACGCAGGGCGATATCGTCGTGCGCGGGACGAGCGCGACCTTTGTCGGGTCGGACACTAAGCTTGGTCTGAGCGCCGCCAATATCACCATCGACGGGGCGACCGTGGAGCCGGGCGCGCTCGACCTGATCGCGCTGGGCAATACCGCCCGCGATGTCGTGCTCGACAACCCCCTGGTCAGCCGGTTCAGCACCGGCGCGCTGCTAGTGCAGAACAGCTTTGTCAGTGTGCGACCAAGCGCGATGCAAAACGCGCTGTTGCGCGCAAATGGCGGGCGGATCACGCTGACCAGCGCGATTCTTGCCTCTGATTCGAACGAGCGCAGCGCAGCGGGCCTTTCGCTGCGTGCGAGTGATCTGGTGCTCGACAGCGCGGCAGAGGGCGCTTTTCAAAGCTATCTCGGCAGCTTTGCGCCAGGCGCCGGCAATGCAGGCGCGGTCGATATCGACGTGCTGCGCCTTACCGTGTCGGAAACGGGGCAGATCAGCAGCCAGGCGCTTCCCGGCGCAACTGGCAATGCGGGCAACATCGCCATCCGTGCCGGGTCGCTGCGCGTGCTGACGGGCGGGTCGATTACCTCTTCGGCCTTTGGTGAATCCCGTTCGGGCAATATCGACATCACCGCCGACAGCATCGACATCGCCTCACGCGGGTTGATAGAGGCCACCACCTTTGGCGCCGGGGTCGGCGGCGACGTGCTGATCCGCACCGACACGCTGTCGATCGACGATGGCACGATCGCGGCAGAGGCAGAGCTTGGCGCGACCGGCAGCGCGGGACGGATCGGTGTGATGGCGTCGACGGTCGAACTGACCAATGGCGCACGGATTTCGTCCTCCAACGCGGGCTCGGGTATGGGCGGTGTGGTCGAGATTACCGCCGACACGATCACGCTGCGCAATGGTGCGCGGATCGAGGTGGATGCGATTGGCGCGACCAGCGGCGGCGCGGGGGCGGTGTTTGCCAGCGGGCGCATCATTCGGGTGGAGTCGGGCAGCGAGATTTCTTCGGTTACCGAAGGGTCGGGCGATGCGGGCGCGGTCGTGATCGAGGCCGATGCGCTTTTGATCGACGGCGGCACGATCAACAGTGCAGCACTAGGCGGCACGGGCGCAGCCGGCCTGGTCGATGTGGACGCGAACGCGCTCGACATTCGCAATGGCGGGGCGATCACGTCCTCAACGGCCGGGTCGGGCACCGCTGGGCTGATCCAGATTGCCGCGCGCGCCATCACGCTGCAAACCGGCGGGCGCATTGCGTCCGAAACATCGGGCATCGGGCGCGCAGGCGACATCGTCATTGGTCCCCGCAATGGGGTGGCCCCCGACATCTCGATCACCAGCAACGGCCAGATCAGCTCATCGCAAGAGGGCGAAGGCGCAACCGGCGACGCGGGCACCATCACGATTGATGCGGGCCGCCTGTTCCTGGGCCCCGCGCGCACGCCCGGCATCCGCACCGACGTGTTTGGCGGCGGCAATGCGGGCGCGATCGCCATTACCGCTCGTTCGGTCGAACTGGACGCGGGCCAGATCACATCGAGCAACGGATTCCTGCCCGGCGTGTCGGGATCGATCAAGATTGCCGCCGACACGATCACGCTGCGCAATGGGGCGCAAATCGACACCACTTCGTTCAACGCGGACCAAGCCGGGGCGATCCGGCTGACCACGGGTACACTGAGCGCAAGCGGATCGGGGATCCGCAGCGAAAACACTCAGTCAGTGCTCGGCAATGCGGGGAGCATCTTGATTGAGGCAAACCGGATCGAGTTGCTCGACGGGGCGGGCATTTCCACCGATTCGCTGACGGGCGCAGCGGGCGATATCACGCTGCTGCTGCCGCGCACCGGCACGCTTTTGCTGCGCGGGGCAGCCATTTCGGGGTTTATCACCACATCGTCGGGGCCGGGCACGGGCGGCATCATCACAATTGCCAGTCCGTTCCTGATCCTGTCGGATGGGGGCCAGATTACCGCGCTTGGTCAATCCTTTGGCGCGGATGTACTGCTCCAGTCGGACTTTTTCATCCGTTCGGCGGACCGGCTGAACTTGCTGTCGGTCGATGGTTTGTTGCTGGTCGATAGTCAGGTTGGCGATTTGTCGGCGGGGGCCGAACCGATTGACCTGTCCTTCCTCGACGCAGCGTCGGTGCTGCGCGATCAATGCTCGGGCGCGCGCGGCGGGACTAACCGGCTCAATCTGCGCGCGATTGGCCCCTATGCCGGGGCGGCTTTGTCAGGGCGGGACCGCCCGGCAACAATCGCCGCGGCCAACGCCTCGTCCCAATGGCGGCTGTGCCGTCAGTGACCCCTGCCCGGCTGGTCGCGATGTCGACGCTCCCGATTCTGTTCACGGCTATGCCCGCTGCAGCGCAGGACCAGCCGGGACCGGTCCAGCCACGCACCGGACCGGGTGCCGCACCGCCGCCGCTTCCCGGATATGCTGCGCCCGAGCCCCAGCTCGTCCCAACGCCCGCACCAGCGCCTGCGCCGCTCAGCCCCGATGTCGCGGTGCGCTTTGCCGATGTGGTGGTGGATGGTAACGCAGGTGCCCCGCTTGTCATGCCGTGGCGCGCGGTCACCGATGCAGCGACGCAACTGACGCTCGATCCACCGCTCGCCTCCGGCTTTGATGCGCACTGGGTGCGTCAGCAATTTGTGCGTAACGGCCTGATCGGCACGCGCCAGCCGCTCGACCGCACGGTCGCGCTGATCCAGCTCATCAATTTGACGCTAGTCCGCAACGGCAACATCAATTCGGGCGTGCGCATTGCCGGGGGCGAGGTGGTTGATGGCGGCGTGCTGCGGCTGGAGTTGATCCTCGGTCGCCTTGCCGCAACAACCGATGCGTCGGCGATCAGCGTGGATTGGGGCGCAAGCGGCGCACAAGGTCTGTCACGCCGCTATGTCCTGCGCCGGATGGAGGCGGCAGCAGACGTCCCGCTTAATGCCATTGCGGTGGAGCGCGATTTCCGCTTGCTCGCCGAAAACCCCGCCATCTCGGCCGTGCGCGCCGATCTCCGTCCCGGCACGCGTCCGGGCGAGGCGAGGCTGGCGCTCAGCGTCGATGCAGCGCCCCGGTTTGACCTCTATGCCAATGTGGCAAACGGCCGGTCGCCTGCGGTCGGCGGGCTGCGCAGCGGTGTGGGCGGGTCGATCCGCAACCTTATTGCGCCCGGCGATTTGGGCAGCGTCGAATTCGGCGTGACCGCAGGTCAGCCTGATCTGCTGGCAAGTTATCAAACACCGGTGTTCGGGCCACGCACCACAGCATTGATCCGCGGCGGATATAATCTGGCATCGGTGGTCGATCGCCCGCTCCTTCCGCTCGATATCAGCGCGCGCGACTGGAATGTTGAAGGGGGTGTGACCCAGACCCTCATCGCTCGACCGCTCATCCCGCGTGACGGCGGCGGCTGGCGGGTGGCACGCACCGTGACAGTCGGGGTGCGGATTGCCCACCGCGAGACGCAGACATTCCTGCTCGGCCAGCCCTTTTCCTTTGCGCCCGGCACCGTCAATGGCCGATCACGCTACACTGCGCTCCGCGTCGTGGCAGATTGGGTCGAACGGGGCATTGCTCAGGTATCCGCCGTGTCGCTGACGCTGACGCAAGGGTTGGCGGGATCGCGCATTATCCCCACCAGTGCCGATGACGCGGCCGAACTGCTCCGCCGTGTGCCCAACCCCAATTTTCGCGCGGTGCTGCTCCAGGTCAGCCACGCCAACCGGCTCAGCGCCAAAGGGCTTGAGCTGCGGTTGCGGCTGACCGGGCAATGGGGCGACGGGCTGCTATATTCGGGCGAGCGGCTGGCGGCGGGCGGCGAATTCACCGTGCGCGGATATCGCGAGACGCTGGCGCTGGTCGATCGCGGCCTTATCGGCTCGGTGGAGCTTTACCGCCCAGTGCCATTGTTCGGTCACCGACCGGGCGCGCGCGGCTTTACGCCCGGGGATATGGGGCTTGCGGTCTTTGCCGATGGCGCGATTCTGCGCAACGCTGTCGACCCGCAACCGCAACCCGGTGCATTGGCAAGCGTGGGCGGCAGCGTCAGCTGGACGCCGACACCCGCACTTACCGCGCGGCTAGCCTATGCCTATGCGATCCTTGCCGCGCGCCCGGCGGGCAGCGTGGACCTTCAGGATCGCGGGGTGCAATTTCGCGTCACGCTACACCCGCTGGCGCTGTTCGCGCGCCGGTGAACCAAACCCGTCAGAACCACGGCGCGCCGGTCACGTTGACCTGCTGGCACCGGACCGTCATCCATCCCGTTTTGCGGATATAGGCCTGGTCAATCGCGCGGCCCGCGCACTTGATCCGCCGCTTGCCGTCGCTGAAATAGCGGACCGAAACGGTAAAGCCGCTGAGCTGCCGACCAAGTGCTGCGATCGCTGCATCGAAATTGGCAAATTTCGCGCACGCCTGCGCATCGCCATCGCAATTCCAGTCGGTGATCGGATAAGTCAGATAGGGCGAGCGGACCGAACCGCCCGGCACGTCGATAATCTCGTCGCCCTGCTCAATCGCAAGCAATCCGGGAAGCGCGATGCAGCGTGCCCCGATATCGCACTTGCTCGCGGCTTGCGGGTCATTGGTGAAAACGGGTTTGACGATGCCGGTGAATTTGAACGATGGGCCGCCCATGATTGGCGTCATCGCGGCCTCCATCAACACATCGCCCTGTTGCGAATCTGCCGCATTTATCATCGCAAGCCGCACCGCCATCGTCAGCACCGCATTTTCGCCCTCGCCATCGCGATAAAGCAAGACCTGCTCAGGCGGCTGGACCACGATGGTCGAGCCGCGCAGCGCAGCAATTGCATTAATCGCTGCCAGCATGACCGCCAGGAAAAACCCCGCCGCGCCAATGGTGATGCGCGTGTGCCAGGCGTCGCGCGCGGCTTCGCGCTCTTGAGGAGTTGATGGTGGATCATCGTCCATCATCAGATTTGCCACGTCCTCGATCATCCTGCCCCCCTGGCCGTCAACCCTGCCCCAAACTTGCCCCAAACTTGCCGACGCGACCGGCAATAGCGTATGGAAAAGTATCGGGATCGTCGAGGGGACAAAAAATGGCATGGGGAATGCACCGCGCACTGACATTATTGGCTCTTGCTGCGCCAGGCGCCGCGATGGCGCAGGCCTTTGCTCTGACCGTCGTTGAGTTTGCGGGCGGCCCGGACCAGCTTGTGGCCTTCAACGGGGCGAAGGTTGTCGCCTATGATGCGGAGGACAAACCGCTGTTCCGCGCCGACCGGGCGTTCTTATTCGGCGATACAGCCAAGCTCGGCAATCCGGCAGGACGGGTCTTTGCCTGGGATCTGGAGCGCCGCAAAGTGCGCGTGAGTGCAGCGGGTCGCCCGCAAATCTGGCTGGCGTGCAGCGAGGTAAAGCCGATGTCGCTCGCCTGCTCCACCACCCTGCGCATCGCCAATGACGGATCGCTGGTAATTGCCGGGGCCGGCCCCAATGGCGGCAAGCGCGGCACCGGCGGGATCGAGCCCGACGCGGCAACGCTGGCCCGCCTGCCCGATTGTCCCGGCGACCCACGCTGCCCATCGTAACACCCGCCTAGGCGTGCGCCGCCTTTGCCCGCGCCCGGTAAGTGTGAAGCAGCGGTTCGGTATAGCCGCTGGGCTGCGCCACGCCTTCAAACACCAGCGCACGCGCGGCAGCCAGCGCGATGCTGTCGCCATTGCCCGCCATCGACCGATAAAGCGGATCGCCCGCATTTTGCGCGTCGACCTTGGCCGCCATCCGCTCGAACGCCGCATCGACATCGGCGTGAGTGGCAACTCCGTGCAGCAACCAGTTGGCGATGTGCTGCGAACTGATCCGCAGCGTCGCGCGGTCCTCCATCAGGCCGATATCGTTGATATCGGGTACTTTTGAACAGCCAATGCCCTGATCGATCCAGCGCACGACATAGCCCAATATGCCCTGCACATTGTTGTCGAGCTCGCGCGCGACCTCATCGGCCGTCCAGTTGCGCCCGCCCGCAAACGGCACGCTCAGCAACCCGTCGAGCCCCGGAATCGCCTCGCCCGCAATTTCCCGCTGCCGGGCAAACACATCGACCTGATGATAATGCATGGCATGCAGTGTCGCCGCTGTCGGCGATGGCACCCAGGCCGTGTTGGCGCCCGACATCGGGTGGCCGATCTTCTGATCCATCATGTCCGCCATCCGATCGGGGGCGGCCCACATCCCCTTGCCAATCTGGGCGCGGCCCGACAGGCCATGCGCAAGGCCGATACGGACATTGCGGTCCTCATAGGCCTTGATCCAGGCGCTGGTCTTCATCTCCGCCTTGGGGATCATCGCGCCGCCGTGCATCGCGGTGTGCATTTCGTCGCCGGTGCGGTCAAGAAAGCCGGTGTTGATGAAGACGATGCGCCCCTGCACTGCTTCGATACACGCGGCGAGATTGGCAGAGGTGCGGCGCTCTTCGTCCATCACGCCAACCTTGATCGTGTGGCGCGCAAGGCCGAGCAGGTCTTCGACCGCGTCGAACAGGCGGTTGGTGAAACCGCACTCCTCCGGCCCATGCATCTTGGGCTTGACGATATAGACGCTACCCGCACGGCTGTTCTTGAGCTTGCCGAGACCGCGCAGATCATAGAGCGCGATCGTCGAGGTCATGATCGCGTCGAGAATGCCCTCGGGCGCCTCGCCGCCATCGGCGAGGTGGATCGCCGGCGTCGTCATCAGATGGCCGACATTGCGCACGAACAGCAGCGCGCGACCGGGTAACGTCAGGTCGCCGTAAGTGCGGTCTAGGCTGAGCTTGCGAGTAAGCTGTCTCCCGCCCTTATCAAATGTTTCCTCCAGATCACCCTTCATCAGCCCGAGCCAATTGGCATAGGCCGCAACCTTATCCTCGGCATCGACCGCAGCGATCGAATCTTCGAGGTCGCATATAGTGGTCAGCGCGGATTCGAGCACGACATCGGCAATGCCCGCCGGGTCGCCGCTCCCGATGGGCGAGGCGCGATCGACGACCACCTCGATATGCAGACCGTGGTGGCGCAGCAGAAGCGACTCCCCCGCCCGCCCGACCAGCTGTGCCGGATCGGCCAGCACCGGTTCTCCGCCCGCAAAATCGGCCCAACGCCCGCTGGCGAGCGGCACCGCCTGATCCAAAAACGCCTTGGCCGCCGCGATCACCTCAGCACCGCGTTCGGTGTCATAGCCGCCCGGCCTGGCTGCACCCGGCAGTGCATCAGTGCCGTAAAGGGCATCATACAGGCTCCCCCAACGCGCATTGGCCGCGTTCAGCACAAAGCGCGCGTTGAGGATCGGCACCACAAGCTGCGGGCCCGCCATCGTCGCGATTTCGGCGTCGACGTTTTGCGTGCTAATCGTGAAGGGTGCAGGCTCCGGCACCAGATAGCCGATCTCGCGCAGGAACGCCTCGTCCACCGGCTCGCCCGCCTTGTAACGCGCGTCGATCTGCGCCTGCAATGCGTCGCGTTTGGCGAGCAGGGCGGCATTCTCTGGAGCGAAGCGGGTGAAGATATCCGCCACCCCGTGCCACCAATTGTCTGCATCAATGCCCAACCCAGGCAACACCGCGCCTTCCACAAACTGAACAAGTTCGGGGGCAACGCCCAATCCGGCGCGATCAACGACAGGCATGATTCCTCCTTGGGGGTTACAACGGTCTCGGCCCGGGGAGGACCAACCCCGATTAGCCGCAAGCGGACCCGCGCATCAACCCTGTTCGGCCTCAATCGCGGCAGCAGCCGCTTCAATCCGGGCAAGCATCGCTGAAAATTGCGCGACCTCAGCGGACGAAAAGCCACCAAATATCTGCGCCTCCAGCGCCAATGCCTTGGGCGCGACGGCATCGTAAAGCGCCTGCCCGGCTGTGCTTAGCGATAGCAGGTGCGATCGTTGGTCGCCTGGGTGCGGCGCTCGCTTCACCAGCCCGCGCTCGACCAGCGCGGTGGCGGCGCGGCTGACCGTCACCTTGTCCATCTGGGTCGCGGCCCCCAATGCCTGCTGCGTCACGCTCGCCCCTTGCGCGATAACCGCGATCAGCCACCACTGCGGAATGGAAAGGCCAAACAGCGCCTCATACGCCGTCGCCACCGCCGCCGACACACGGTTCGACGCGATCGACAGGCGATAGGGGAGAAACTGATTGAGTTTGAGCTGAGTCATGCGCGGGATGGTTTGCATCGCCCGCCGCGCAGTCAAGCGCGAATCTTTGGATGCCGTCCCCGTTCGCGCGCTGGACCAAAACAGGCAAATCGAGTATATGGTTTCACATGATACTAATTGATTGAGGAGCCTGTGATGACCCCGCACGACAACCCCATGGGCCTCAACGGTTTCGAGTTCGTCGAATTCACCTCGCCCGATCCGGACGCGCTTGCCGATCTGTTCGTCAAAATGGGTTTTACCCACGTCGCCAACCACCGGTCGAAGAATGTCCGCCGCTATGCGCAGGGCGACATCAATTTCCTGCTCAACATGGAGCACGCGGGGCAAGTCGCCGGTTTCCGCGACACCCACGGCCCCTCCGCGAACGCCATGGCCTTCCGCGTCGCGGACGCCGCCAAGGCGGTGAAGCTCGCCACCGAGCGCGGCGCGGTGGCGGTCGAGGGCAAGGTCGGGCCGGCCGAACTCAACATCCCCGCGATCGAGGGGATTGGCGGCGCGAACCTCTATCTCGTCGATCAGCGCGGCGGGGCGACGCTGTATGACATCGACTTCGAGCCTGTTGCCGGCGCGACCCCGAACGACAACAGCGTCGGCCTCCACACGCTCGACCATCTAACGCATAATCTGATGCGCGGGCGGATGAATTATTGGGCGGATTATTACGAGCGCATTTTCAACTTCCGCGAAATCCGCTTCTTCGACATCGAGGGCAAGGCGACCGCGCTCGTCAGCAAGGCGATGACCGCGCCCGACGACAAGATCCGCATCCCGTTGAACGAAAGCCAGGACGAACACAGCCAGATCGAGGAATTCATTCGCGATTACAAGGGTGAAGGTATTCAGCACATCGCGATGGCGACCGACGACATCTTTGCGAGCGTCGATGCCTTGCGCGCAAACGGCATCCGATTTCAGGACACGATCGACACCTATTTCGACCTGATCGATAAGCGCCTGCCCGGCCATGGCCATGACGTCGAGGAAATGCGCAAACGCAAAATCCTGATCGACGGCGCACCTGAGACGGGCGGCGGCTTGCTGCTCCAGATTTTCACCGAAAACATGGTCGGCCCGATCTTTTTCGAGATTATCCAGCGAAAAGGAAATGACGGTTTCGGCGAGGGCAATTTTAAGGCGTTGTTCGAATCGATCGAGCTAGACCAAATGCGGCGCGGCGTCATTCCAGCCGGGGGTGAAGTCGCATGACCCATCCCTTCGCGATCACCCGCATCCACCACGTCGCCTATCGCTGCCGCGATGCGAAGGCGACGGTGGAATTTTATGAGCGCGTGCTCGGCATGCGCTACACCAATGCGTTTGCGGAGGATCATGTGCCGTCGACCGGCGCCTATGACCCTTATATGCACGTGTTTCTCGATTGCGGCGGTGGCAATGTGCTCGCGTTTTTTGAACTGCCGAACCAGCCGGAAATGGGCCGTGATCCCAATACCCCGGCCTGGGTGCAGCATCTGGCGTTTGAAGTCGCCGATTTCGACACGTTGATGGCCGCGAAGGCACATATCGAGGCGCAAGGGGTCGATGTACTTGGCCCGACCTATCACGGGATTTTCCGGTCGATCTATTTCTTTGACCCCAATGGCCACCGGTTGGAACTGGCGTGCAACATCGGCACCGCCGACCAATATGCCGAGCTCGCGCGTGTTGCCCCGCTCATGCTGGAAGAATGGAGCGTGATCAAAAAAGCGCCCGCACACGCGCAGTGGCTGCACGTGGACCCCAATCCCCCGGTCTGAGATTTTTTCGCGGTGCAGTCGATTTCCGTGCGCCTCGCCCGTCTCCGTTATAGCATCGCGATGGGCGCGATCGGCATCAGGGAGACAGACGATGAAATATCTGCTCGCAATCTATGAAGATGAGACCGTTTATGAGGATGGCACAGGCGCGGCGATGGCGGCAATCGTCGAAAAGCACATGGCGTTCGGGGCGCAGCATGGCCCGGCGATCCTCAACGGTGCGGGACTTCAGCCCGCCTCCACCGCGACGTCCATCCGCACTGCGGGCGGGGCGCAAACAGTCCATGACGGCCCGTTTGCCGAAACGCGCGAACAGCTTGGCGGGTTTTACATGATCGAGGCGGCAGATCTTGACGCGGCCATTGCCATTGCCCGGCAAATTCCGCTGTCCGCCGACGGCACCGTCGAGGTGCGCCCGGTCATGAGCCCGCCGGGGATGTGAGCGACCCGCTCTCGGCAAGTTTTCGGGCGGCGCGCGCGCAACTTGTCGCCGCGCTCGCCGCCCGATTTCGCGACCTCGACCTGGCGGAGGACGCGCTGGCAGAGGCGTTTGCGCGCGCCGTCACCGCGTGGACGCCCTTGCCGCCGCGCGATCCCGCCGCCTGGCTTTACCGCGTCGCCACCCGCATTGCGCTCGACCGAGTGCGGCACGCCGCCGTGCGGGCCGTCGCGATGCTATCCGAGCCCGAGCCAGAACCGACTCCGGAGCAATTGATGATCGAGGCCTGCCCGATCCCCGATGAGCGGCTCGCGCTGATCTTCACCTGTTGCCACCCGGCGATCCAGCCGGAAGCGCGGGCCGCGCTGACGCTGCGCGTGGTGTGCGGGTTGACGACCGAGGAGATTGCCCGCGCCTTCCTGGTCCCCGAGCCGACACTGGCGCAGCGGCTGGTCCGCGCCAAGCGCAAGATCGCGCGCGCAGGCATCGGCTACGCCGTGCCCGGTCCGGAGGCCTGGGCAGAACGGCTTGACGCCGTCCTCAGCACCCTCGACGTCGCTTATGCCCAAGCCCATGCCGATGGCGCGGGTCTTGGCCCCCATGCCGCCTACGCGCGCGAAATGTTGCGCATCACCGCGACGCTGACCCAGATGATGCCGGATGAGCCCGAGGTGCTCGCGCTTGCCGCAACGATGCGCTTTACGGAAGCTCGGCGGCCAGCGCGGGTCGACGGGAAAGGCAGCATGATACCGCTTTCCAAACAGGATCCGGCGCGGTGGGACAAGGTGCTTATTGCCGAGGGGCAGGCGCTGCTCGCCCGCGCACTCGCCATCGCTCCAGCGCGGCCCCGAGTGCTTGCCGCATTGATCCACGCCGAATGGTGCTCACGGCCTTCGCTCGCCGAACCGCCGCCTTGGTCGACCATTCTGGCAATCTATGACGCGCTGATCGCGGTGCGTGATGATCCGATCACGCGGCTGAACCGCGCCGTGGCGCTGGCGGAGGTTGCAGGATGTGCCGCCGCGCTGGAGGCGGTTGACGCGCTCGACATGCCCGGACTTGCCTCGTTTCTGCCCTATCATGCTGTTCGTGCGGGCTTGCTTCACCGGCTGGGCCTGTCGGGCGACGCGCGCGCCGCGTATGAGCGCGCGCTGACGCTGGCGCCCGGCGAAGCCGAGCGTCAGTGGCTCGAACGGCGCCGCGCGGAGGTGACGAACGGCTGAGCCGACCGGCTCATGCCGCGCAGCCGATAATTCCCACGACTGGCACGATCAGGCTGTCCCC
>DHHS01000127.1:0-199 GCA_002403415.1 Sphingomonas sp. UBA4766
AAAAGCCATTATAGCGCGGGCCATAATAGCCGCCTCGAAAACCACCGCGATACCCATAGCCTGGCCCATAGAAGCGGTCGTTGCGCGACGCGATTGCCGTGCCCACCGCCAGGCCGGCAATGCCAGCCGCAACTGCCAAGCCGGCATCGCCGCGCCGGTCATGATGGCGATACCCGCCATAACGTTGGGCTTCAGCCGG
>DHHS01000127.1:477-10507 GCA_002403415.1 Sphingomonas sp. UBA4766
ACCCCCGCCATAACGTTGAGCTTCAGCCGGAACGGCGGCGGTGAGCGCCGTTGCCGCAAGGGCTGCGCCCATACCCGCCAATTTCAGAAATGAGGTCATTGCCTGTCCTTTCAACCTGCCAAATCGCTCGCCCGGAACCCCGCCACACCGCTGAGCTTGATCCATGCTCTAACGACACGCGGCTGAACGGGGTGAGAATGCGCCGTTCATGTCCGGTTTAGCAACCATGCATCTTGCGAGCGTGCGGGCGATGCGGCACAGCCTTGCGTCATGGCATATTGGCTGATCCGGTCCGAACCCGATGTCTATGGCTGGGATGATTTCGCGGCCGAGGGGCGCACCGAATGGACGGGCGTGAAAAACGCAACCGCCGCCATTCACCTGCGCGCGATGGCGGTGGGCGATGAGCTGATCTTTTACCATTCAAACATCGGCAAGGAGGCGGTCGGCACCGCACGCGTCACGCGCACGCATCAGCCCGACCCGACCGATCCGAAATGGGTGTCGGTTGAGGTGGAATGCGTCGCCAAACTGCCCAAGGCCGTGCCGCTCGCAACGATGAAGGCCGATCCGCGCCTTGCCGAGCTGCGCATGATCCGCCAGTCGCGGCTGTCGGTCAGCCCGGTGAGCGATGCAGAATGGACAGTCATCATGGAGCTGGCGGGCACGTGAGCGTGGCGGCGCGCCCGACCGATCGCGCATTGCTCCCCAAAGCCGCGCTGATCCTGGTCTACAACGCGCCCGACGGGATTATCGCCGCCATTGGGGACACGGTGCACAAGATCGTGTCGCCCGCCACCTATCCGTGTTCGCTATGCGCGCTCACCCATGGCGCGGTGGCGATGCGGCGGGCGTGGAAACAGTATCTGGCGGCGCTGCCCTATCCCAAGCGGTTCTACCACCGCGACGCGTTTCGCCGCGCCTATCCGTGGCTTGACGTCACGCTGCCGGTCATTTTGCTTGCCGATGGGGATGCGGCACCCCGCATGCTGATCGACGCAGCGACGCTCGCCGCGCAAGCCGATGTCGCAGGACTGATCGCGACGCTTGATGCAGCGCTTGCCGTGCATCCGCCGCACCGCTGATCGGGGTCAGCTGACGCCGACGCCCGATGCTACTGCGCGTTCAACAATTTCTGCACATCCCCCCCATTCGCCGCGAGCGCCGCCGTTACACGGATACGCGCATCATAATAGGCAAGTGCCGGGTTCTTGGTGCCGACAGCCCGTAACCGTTCGGCCTCATCGGCGGATAAGGTGCTGTCCCCGGCGACATAATCGGCATAGCCCTCACTCTTCCAGAGCGGCAAAGTGGACGCACGAAGCCAGCCAAGCCGGTGGCGCAACAGAATATGAGTTCGTTCGTGGGCGATTACACTCGACAAGCGGCGACGGGTCGCAATCGAGCCGTTCGGGCCGCCGCCATCAATCGACACCGCGCGCCGGTTTATGATCACAGCGTCCGCCAGCAGGTCCGACATCGGTCGCGTCAGCCCAAGGCTGGTGCCCGAGCCCAGCGACAACAACTGCCAGCGCCAACCCCCATTGGTCAGGAACACACGCGTGCCGACTTTGCGGTCAGCGAGCGGCGACGTCGCAAGTCGGGCATCGGCCCGTTTCAGAACGCGCCGCATCGCCCCGGGATCAAGCGGCGCCTCGGCATAAACGCGCGACGAACCGATCTGCTCCTCATAGGGAAAAAACAGCAGTTGCGGCATCGCGACACTCGCAGTCGGATAAGCGACCAAGAGCGCGATTGGCCACGAGGCCCGACCGATGAACAGCGACCTGATCCTCATGCCAACAACCCCTCCTTGGCAATTTTTTCGCGCCACACCAGCGGGGCGAGACTGTGAACGTTCGCGCCGGACGAATCGACCGCGACCGTCACCGGGAAATCGGCGACCTCGAACTCGTAAATCGCCTCCATCCCCAAGTCTTCGAAACCGACCACACGCGATCCTTTGATCGCCCGCGCAACTAGATAGGCCGCGCCGCCCACGGCCATCAGATAGGCACTTTTCCCCTCCGCAATCGCGGCGGTTGCGTCCGGCCCGCGCTCAGCCTTGCCCACCATCGCGAGCAGCCCCTGAGCCAGCATCATCCGCGTGAATTTGTCCATCCGCGTCGCGGTGGTCGGCCCGGCGGGTCCAACGACTTCTGTGCCCACCGGATCGACCGGCCCAACATAATAAATCACCCGGCCCGCGAAATCGACCGGGAGCGGCTCCCCGCGATCGAGCATGTCCTTGATCCGCTTGTGCGCGGCATCACGCCCGGTCAGCATCTTGCCGTTCAGCAGCAGCCGGTCGCCCTGTTTCCACCCCTGCACCACTTCGGGCGTCAACGTGTCGAGATCGACACGGATCGCTGCCTTGTCGGGCGTCCAGTTAACGTCGGGCCATTCGCTCAACTTTGGTGGCTCCAGATACACCGGCCCCGACCCGTCCAGCGTGAAATGCGCGTGGCGCGTGGCGGCGCAATTGGGGATCATCGCAACCGGCTTGGATGCCGCATGCGTCGGCCAGTCGAAAATCTTCACATCGAGGATGGTGGACAGCCCGCCCAACCCCTGCGCGCCGATGCCCAGCGCATTGACCTTGTCATAAATCTCGATCCGCAACGCCTCGATATCGTCGCGGGGGCCACGCGCTTTCAGTTGCGCCATGTCGATCGGCCCCATCAGACTTTCCTTGGCAAGCAGCATCGCCTTTTCGGCCGTGCCGCCGATACCGATGCCCAGCATCCCCGGCGGACACCAACCCGCGCCCATTTGCGGCAGCATCTCCAGCACCCAATCGACAATCGAATCGCTGGGGTTCATCATCTTGAACTTGCTCTTGTTCTCGCTGCCGCCGCCCTTGGCGGCCACGTCCACCGATACGGTCGCGCCCGGCACCATTTCGACATGGAGCACCGATGGCGTATTGTCGCGGGTGTTGCGGCGAGTGAAGGCGGGGTCGGCCAGGATCGACGCCCGCAGCTTGTTTTCAGGGTTTAGGTAAGCGCGCCGCACCCCTTCGTCGACCACTTCCTGCAAGCTGCGGTCGCTTTCCAGCCGACAATCCTGCCCCCATTTGACGAACACGGTGACAATGCCGGTATCCTGGCAGATTGGCCGGTGCCCCTCCGCACACATGCGGCTGTTGGTCAGGATTTGAGCAATCGCGTCCTTGGCCGCCGGGCCCTGCTCCGCCTCATAGGCTGCGCCCAATGCGCGGATATAGTCCATCGGGTGGTAATAGCTGATGAATTGCAGCGCGTCGGCCACACTTTCTATCAGATCGGCTTCGCGGATCGTGATGGCCATTTTGTCCTCATGGAAGCAGAAGGGTTGGGATCAAACGGTCATAGGCCGCACTCCCCGCGTCGCCAAGCCCGCACCCGTGCGGTGAACGCGCGCATCAGCACTTCGTTAACGCCGTTTCGCTAACAGCAAACACATCGACATATGAAGACATCGAGCCTGACAGGACAAGGGTTGACCAATCCGCCAGACGCCGCGCCCGATTATCGCTCACCCAATGTCTGGCAGGCGTTGGGGCTAGCGTCGGGCGAACGCGGGACGCTGATCGCCGATTTCGAAGGTCAGCAGCGTCAGTTGGCCGCCATCTGGCCCTTCACACTGGCGGTTCAGCTCTTCGCGGCCGTGGTCGCCATGCTCACCGCGTTCCTCGCCGAACGCATCCCGCTGATGCTGCGCATGGGCGCGGAAGGAATGGGTGTTGCCGTGTTCGGCATTGCAGCGCTCTTCGTACTGAAGTTGCCGGCCTGTCGCCGCTGGCCGACTGCCGTGCAAAACTGGGCCGCAATGGGCTATGGCGCAGCGATTGCGGCCGGGTTGGTCCTGCTGTTATGGGAAACCAGCCGGTTGCCAATGGACCGGGGACAGTTGACGTGCATCGTCTCGTTATTGGGCGCGCTCGGCGGGACTGCCATGGCGATCCATCCCGTGCGTGCCGCGATGTTCGCGTTTTCTCTCGCCATTGCCACGACCATTTTTGCACTCGCCGGGCCAGGCCTGGCGAGCAGCATGGCGTTTGTTTGCGTGCTCGCCCTTGCCCTTGCAACCCGGCGGCTCGCGATGATGGACGTTACTTTGGCGCGACGGGCCAATGCGGAATACCAATCGGGTGCTTTGGCCGCTCAGCTTGTCCGCGAATTTGAGAGCAATGGCACCGGCTGGTTTTGGCAAACCGACCGCGATGGGCGGCTGACCTATTTGTCGGAAAAAGTGGCGGCGGTTGTGGGTGCAGGCACGCCCCCCATCGGCCTGCTGTTGACCGAGATATTCCAGATGGACAGCACGGCACCCGGCACCGAGCGAACGCTTGGGTTCCATATGTCATCGCGCACCGGCTTTGCCGACTATACGGTTCGACCGACCGCAGTGCGGGGCGGGGATCGCTGGTGGTCGATTTCGGGGCGGCCGGTGATCGATTCGTCCGGGCGGTTCCAAGGCTTTATCGGCTCGGGCGCAGACTTGACCGAAAAGCGGCGCGCAGAGGCACAGATCACGCGGCTGGCGCTGTTCGATGGCCTTACGGGACTTGCCAATCGCCAGCGGATGCGCGCGGCGCTCGATCAGGCGCTGAACCAGCAGGTCGGCCCGTACCGCGCGACGACGTTGTTCCTGCTCGACCTTGACCGGTTCAAGGTGGTGAATGACACGCTCGGCCATCAAACCGGCGATACCTTGCTCAAGCAGGTCGCGCAGCGGCTGTTGCGCGCGGTCGGTGACGCCGGGCTCGTCGGACGGCTGGGCGGCGACGAGTTCCAGGTGCTGCTTCCAGGCGAAAATGACCCCGAAAGGCTGAACAACCTCGCGCGCGTGATCATCGCCGACTTGTCGCAACCCTATTCAGTCGACGGCAACAGCGTGACGATTGGTTGTTCGATTGGCGTCGCGATCGCCCCGCAGGACGGCAAGGAGCCCGAAACGCTGGTGCGCAACGCCGATCTTGCGCTTTACGCGGCCAAGGGCGAAGGTCGCGGCGTGCACCGCTTTTACCGCGAAGAATTGTTGCAGGGCGCGCAGAACCGCAAACAATTGGAGGATGATCTGCGCCATGCCTTGGTCCAGAACCAGCTTCATGTCGTCTATCAGCCCGTCGTGTCGACCGAAACCGCCCGTATCGTCGGTTATGAAGCGCTGGTGCGTTGGGAACATCCCGAGCGTGGCGCGATCAGCCCAAGTGAGTTCATCCCGGTGGCGGAGGATTGCGGACTGATCGAATCGATCGGCGAATGGGTCTTGCGCACCGCGTGTTTGGAAGCGGCCAACTGGCCTAAAAATGTGCGAGTCGCGGTCAACGTCTCGCCCATTCAATTCGCCAATCCCGCACTGCCCGCAATTGTGACCAACGCCATTGCCAAGGCGGGGATCCACCCGAGCCGCCTGGAACTGGAAATCACCGAAGGCGTGTTCCTCGACGGCAGCAAATCAACCGACTCGATGTTCAAAAGCCTGAAAGGGATTGGGGTGCGGCTCGCGCTCGACGATTTTGGCACCGGCTATTCCTCGCTCGGCTATTTGAAATCGGCGCCGTTCGACAAAATAAAGATCGATCAGAGTTTTGTCCGCGGGGCCGCTATTGATGGCAGCCGCAATGCCGCGATCATCAAGGCGATCGTCAATCTGGCATCGTCGCTGAACATGGAGACAACCGCCGAGGGCGTCGAGACACAGGACGAGATCGAGCTGATCCGCGAACTGGGGTGCAGCCATATTCAGGGATATGTGTATGGTAAACCCGCGCGTGCCGAGGTGGTGCGCACCGCGCTGCACGAGGGCGATGGCGCGGCCACGATCTCCGGCTATCGGGTCAGCCGCGAACAGCGGACAAAATTGTTCCGCACTGCTATGCTCGAAGTCGCCGGCGAGCGCGGGGAAGTGCGCATCCGCAACATTTCGGCAACCGGCGCCATGATCGACGGCATCGAATTTGGCCGCGATCCGCAAAGCGTAACGTTGTCGATCGAATTGCTGGAAGGCGACTTAATGCCCGCGCGGGTGCGCTGGGCGAAGGACGGACGGGCCGGCATCGAATTTGCCGAACGCTTCGACATTACCCGGCTCAACAGCGCGGTCGATCCGGCCAAGGCCCGCCGGGCGGGCTGACGCGCCCACTACCGGCGATTTATGGCGTCTATCCCCCTTGCATACGTAGAACGAATGCGGTATAGAATGGGGCATGACAAAGCCGATCACCACCACGCAGTTTTTCCGCCAGTTCCCTGACGACGAAACTTGCCTCAACCATTTGTTCAACGTGCGGTTTGGACAGGGCTTTGCGTGCCCGTCATGCGAGCGCCCTTCGAATTGGTATCGGATCAAGGCGGAGCGCGCCTATTCCTGCCAGTGGTGCGGCCATCACCTGCACCCCACGGTTGGCACCCCGTTCGAACAAACCCGCACGCCGTTGCAGCTTTGGTTTTATGCCATCCACCTGTTCACCACGACCCGCCACGGCGTTAGTGCAAAGGAACTAGAGCGCCAGCTCGGCGTGACATACAAAACCGCGTGGCGCATGGCGAAGCTCATCCGCGAGCACATGGCCAATGTTGACGGCGAGCGCCCCATTGGCGGCTTCATGAAGCGCGTTGAAGTGGATGAAACCTATGTTGGCGGCCACACTCCCGGCGGGCAAGGCGGCAAGGGCAAGACCCTTGTGTTCGGCATGTTGGAACGCGGCGGCGATATTGTCACTAAGGTTGTGCCCGACCGCCAAAGCGGCACGTTGATGCCGATTATCCGTGACACGGTGAAGCCACATACTGAAATCCACACCGACGAACACCGTGGTTATGGCGGGCTAGGCACGATGGGTTATTGGCACAAAACCGTGAACCATGCGCGCGAAGAATATGTCAGCGCGACCGGCACCACGGTTAATGCGATCGAGTCGTTCTGGCGGCACCTCAAATCGTCAATCGAAGGCACGCACATCAGCGTCAGCCCGAAATACCTTGGCACCTATGCGAAGGAATTTGAGTTCCGCTTCAATCGTCGGCATGATCCGGCTTCGATGTTTCCGGCGCTGGTTTCGACTTTCCAGCCATTGAAGCCAAAGCGCGGTTGAAGGCGTCCTCGTCGCCAGCCGGATCATTGGCGTGTTCGGCCTCAAAGGCTGATAAATCGCCCTTTTTTCGGGCTTCGTTGAGTGTGATCTTGGCTTTCATTGACCTGTAAAATGCCTATATATCGAGTGTGATTCAGCAGCGTGAAACTACCGGCGCAAGCCGGGCCAGCTTGTGGCTCGTCATCGTGCTCACAGTCGTGAGCATTACAGCTTTTGCGCGGCTTGCGCCACAGATTACACTGATGATTGCAGTATTTGCTCTACTTGGCTTGGTTGGATTTTTTTGGTCGGTCGGCCACCGCAAGCGGCGAAGCCAACGGTTGGGGATTAATCACCCGAGTGATCCGCCGAGTCTTATCTAGGGCTTTCCAGACCTGCCCATCTTGCTGCTCTTTGAACTCAATTTCCAGCTTCATCATAACTCCCTCTTGGAGGGCGATTGGCACTCGACCGTCGCGAATCGCCGCCAGAAAATCCCTGTCATCCATCTTGGCGGAAAATGGCAAACCGTCTCGCAAAAAGGTCCACCTAGCGGGCCGATTGACGAAGGATGCTTTCAGCAGAACGACGTCCCAAACGTCGCGCGCCAGCCGTTCGCTTGGCGGTGCATTTTCGACCTGCCACAACGATCCCCGAGACGGAAAGTTCGACCTTGGGACAATGACAAGCCGCTCGTGTTCATCATCTCCGACTGTCACTTCAGAGACAGCCGGGTCTCGCTCAACCGACTCAAGAAACCTGCGAGAGGCCTGCTGAGCAGATGAAGAAGATTCGACCTTTTGTGCCATGTTTTCCAATAACGCTCGGTCCATAGCGCTTAGCTCGACCGTTTGCGGTGGAGCTGGAAAAATATTAGCATCTATATGTGTAACCGTTACCCCGCCTACGGATGCGGCAATGGCAATTGCCATCACTTTCAGATGCGGATACTCGCTTGCGCCAGCGTCGATCTCGCCAAGCGTTTGATCCAATTTTTTCAGAATTTGAGAAAACTTCAGCGACCCTTCTTGAAGGCCAACAAGTTTGACAGAAACTCTATCCGAGGGGTCAATCGCCTTTGCCGCTTCGGTGACATAATGCACCCATGCCGCCAGACTTTCTGCTGCGATCAATGCATCCGCATTGCGGTCATCTTCAAGCCCAAACCTTAATGTAAGGTCCGACATATCTTGCCCTCCGCGTTTGTGCGGAAGCTATGCCGAATCAGTCCATTAGGTCAATCACGTATGCAAGGGGGATAGACGCCCGATTTATTTTCGTTCCCGCTTCATTCTCTTGCGTTTTCGCAAAGCGGGCTTTGTCCGCGCGTCGCGGCTGTGGATAACGAATCGCACTCCATGAACCGAGTCATTTGAGCGACGAACCGAGTCCTTAAACTGTCATTTACCGTCTTGCTTGCCGATACGAATGGGCACAAGCTGTTGTGGTCGAGTTCGGGGGCGAACCCAATTGATAGTAGATTTGACGCCGCGGCGCAGGATCGCGGCATCTGCGCTTTTGTGTCGCACCCCCGGCGATGGACACTTTTTGTTCTCGTCGGTCGCTCGTCGGTGATATTGTGGGGGACTTCCCCCGAGTCGGACCGAAAGGTTCGTGAGGAGAGGGATGAGGCGGTGATGGATTTTCGTGAAGGCCAGGAAGGAAGCATGGACACACTCGCTCAGGACGTAATCGCCGCCGCCACAGCTGCGATCGCCGACACGCCACCACGCGCCGCGCGCGACAGCCGCGCGGTCCGGCCCCAGCCTTATCCGGTGACGGTCGATCATGGCCGCGACGCCTTGCTCACCGATTTCGGCAAGGAAACGTTGCGCGATCGCTATCTGCTCCCCGGCGAAACATTTCAGGACCTGTTCGTGCGCGTGGCGTCGGCTTATGCCGATGATGCCGCCCACGCCCAGCGGATTTACGACTATATCTCAAAGCTGTGGTTCATGCCCGCAACCCCCGTGCTGTCGAACGGCGGCACCGGGCGCGGCCTGCCGATTTCGTGCTACCTCAATTCGGTGCCCGACAGCTTGGAGGGGATTGTCGACACCTGGAACGAGAATGTGTGGCTGGCCAGCCGCGGCGGCGGCATTGGCACCTATTGGGGCAATGTGCGCGGCATTGGCGAACCCGTCGGGCTTAACGGCAAGACGAGCGGTATCATTCCGTTTGTGCGCGTCATGGATTCGCTGACGCTCGCGATTTCGCAAGGGTCGCTGCGGCGCGGCTCGGCGGCCTGCTATCTCGACATCAGCCATCCGGAGATTGAGGAATTTCTCGAAATCCGCAAACCATCGGGCGATTTCAACCGCAAGGCACTGAACCTGCACCACGGCGTGCTGATTCCCGATGCGTTTATGGAGGCAGTGCGCAAGGGGGGCGACTGGAACCTCATCAGCCCGAAAGACGGATCGGTGCGCGGCACGGTGGACGCGCGCAGTCTATTCCAAAAGCTCGTGGAAACCCGGCTGGCGACCGGCGAACCCTATATCGTCTTCGCCGATCATGTGAACAAGGCGATGCCCAAGCATCACCGCGATGTCGGGCTGAAGGTTTCGACCTCGAACCTGTGCAGCGAAATCACGCTGCCAACCGGGCGCGACCATCTGGGCAATGATCGCACCGCCGTGTGCTGCCTCTCGTCGCTCAACCTTGAAACCTGGGACGATTGGAAGGATGCGCGCGGCTTTATCGAGGATGTGATGCGCTTCCTCGACAATGTGCTCCAGGATTATATCGACCGCGCCGAGCCGGGCATGGCGCGCGCGGCCTATTCCGCAGCGCGCGAACGCTCGGTAGGTCTGGGGGTGATGGGGTTCCATTCGTTCCTGCAAGCGCGCGGGCTGCCGTTTGAAGGGGCGATGGCCAAGCAGTATAATCTGCGTATTTTCAAGCATATCCGTGCACAGGTCGATGAGGCGTCGATGCAGCTTGCGGTTGAGCGCGGCCCCTGCCCCGATG
>DHHS01000132.1 GCA_002403415.1 Sphingomonas sp. UBA4766
CGACCCGCCCCCCGGGGGGCTGCCCCCGCCACAAACCATCGCGGTTCGGGCGGGCACAGCCGATTGTCGGTTACTCAGCCGCCTGAATGTTCACTGCGGCCATCTTGCCCCGGCGGTCTTCTTCCAGCTCATAGCTCACGCGCTGATTCTGGTTGAGCGTCGCCATGCCGGCCCGCTCGACGGCGGTGATATGGACAAAGGCATCATTGCCGCCGCCATCGGGCGCGATAAAACCATAGCCCTTGTCGGCGTTGAAGAATTTGACGGTACCTGTCACCATTATGATGTTCCTTCTGTTCGCAGGGGACGCCGGAAAATCGGCGCACCCGGTGCCTTAGGCAGCAGGGAAAGAAGGAAGGAGGAGCCGCAAAGCACCAGAAACCGTCGATTTGCGACTGTAGCAACGTTGTATATGGCCCACCGCCGCCGAGATAACAAGGGGTTGCCCGTGCAAGGTCGGAAGGGGACGGATCAACCACCCCGCCTCGGTTTCACCGCCAGCATGGGTGCGAGGTAGCGGCCGGTGAAGCTGCGCGGTTCGCGCGCCACGGCCTCCGGCGTCCCCTCCGCCACCACTTCACCGCCCTTCACCCCGCCCTCCGGCCCCAGATCGAGCACCCAGTCAGCGGTTTTGATGACGTCGAGATTATGCTCAATCACGACCACGCTATTGCCCTGTTCGACCAGCGCGTGGAGCACTTCGAGCAATTTGCGTACATCCTCGAAATGCAGGCCCGTGGTTGGTTCATCGAGGATGTAGAGCGTTTGGCCCGTCGATCGCCGCGCTAGCTCCTTGGCGAGCTTCACCCGCTGCGCTTCCCCGCCTGACAGGGTGGTAGCCTGTTGCCCGACCTTCACATAGCCCAGCCCAACCTCGGCGAGCATCGCCATCTTGTCGCGGATCGGCGGCACCGCCTTGAAGAATTCGACCGCGTCCTCAACCGTCATGTCGAGCACATCGGCGATGCTCATCCCCTTGAACTTCACTTCCAGCGTCTCGCGGTTGTAGCGCTGCCCCGCGCACACATCGCACGTCACATAGACATCAGGCAGGAAGTGCATTTCGATCTTGATGAGGCCGTCGCCGCTGCACGCCTCGCACCTGCCACCCTTCACGTTAAAGCTGAAGCGGCCGGGCTTGTAGCCCCGCGCCTGGGCTTCGGGCAGTCCCGCAAACCAATCGCGGATCGCGGTGAACGCGCCGGTATAAGTGGCAGGGTTGCTGCGTGGGGTGCGGCCGATCGGCGACTGGTCGATGTCGATTACCTTGTCGAGATGCTGCAAGCCGGTGATCTTCTCATGCTTGCCCGCGATGATCCGCGCGCCATTCAGCGCGCGCGCAGCAGCGGCATAAAGAGTGTCGATGGTAAAGCTCGACTTGCCCGACCCCGATACACCGGTCACGCAGGTGAAAGTGCCCAGCGGGATGCTCGCCGTCACATTTTTGAGGTTATTGGCGGTCGCGCCGGTCAGCGTCAGCTTCTTGCCATTGCCCTTGCGCCGTTTGGCCGGCACGTCGATGCGCCGCGTGCCATTGAGGTAATCGGCGGTCACACTCCCACGGGTCGCCAGGATTTCGGGCAAAGTTCCCCGCGCGACGATCTCGCCGCCATGCACGCCCGCCCCCGGCCCCATATCGAGGACATAATCAGCGCTGCGGATCGCATCTTCATCATGCTCGACGACGAGCACCGTATTGCCCAGATCGCGCAACCGCCGAAGTGTTGCGAGCAGCATGTCATTGTCGCGCTGATGCAACCCAATCGACGGTTCATCAAGCACATAGAGCACGCCACTCAGGCCGCTACCGATCTGGCTGGCGAGGCGAATCCGCTGGCTCTCGCCCCCGGACAGCGTGCCGCTGGTGCGGTCGAGATTGAGGTAGTCGAGGCCGACATTGTTCAGAAATCCCAGCCGCTCGTCGATTTCCTTCAGGATCGCGCGGGCAATCTCACGCTGCTGCGGGGTCAGCATGTCGGGCACGCGCGCGAACCAGCCCAGCGCATCGCCCACGGACAAATGCGTGATGCTGCTAATGTCGCGCATACCGATCTTGACCGCCAGCGCCTCGGGCTTCAGCCGCGCGCCGCCGCACGTCTCGCACGGGGCGCTGGATTGGTATTTCGACAGCTCTTCGCGCATCCACGCACTTTCGGTGCTCAGCATCCGCCGGTTAAGATTGCCGATCACCCCCTCAAACGGCTTTTTCACGTCATAGCTTTTGCGGCCATCGACAAAGGTGAGCGTCACCGGCTTACCGCCCGTCCCGTGCAGGATGATAAGCCGCACTTCACCCGGCAAATCGCCCCATGGCGTATCAAGCGAAAAGCCGAATTCGCGCGCCAGGCTGCCCAATACTTGCATGTAATAGGGCGAGGGCGGCTGCGATTTCGCCCAGGGGACAATCGCCCCTTTTTTGAGGCTGAGCGCGTGGTTGGGCACCACCAGTTCTTCATCAAACAACAGCTTTTCGCCCAGGCCATCGCACGCCGGGCAGGCACCTTGCGGCGCGTTGAAGCTGAACAGACGCGGTTCGATTTCGGCGATGGTGAAACCGCTGACGGGACACGCGAATTTCTCGCTGAACACGATGCGATTGGGCGGAATGCCCGCCCCCTTCATCGCGCCCGCACCCTCTGCCTCATCCTCGCGGCCGGGCACCACGCCATCGACCAGATCGACATAAGCAAGCCCGTCGGCCAGCTTCAGCGCGGTCTCGAAACTATCGGCGAGCCGGGTCGCAACGTCTGGCCCCACGACAATGCGGTCGACCACCACTTCGACGTCGTGCTTATATTTCTTGTCGAGTCCGGGCGCCTCGTCGATCTCATAAATCTCGCCGTCGATCCGCAACCGGGTGAACCCGGCGCGCTGCCATTCGGCCATGTCCTTCTTAAACTCGCCCTTGCGCCCGCGCACCACGGGGGCAAGCAACAGCGCACGGCTGCCCGCGGGGAGCGCCATCACCCGGTCGACCATCTGGCTCACCGTTTGCGCCGCAATCGGCAGGCCGGTGGCGGGCGAATAAGGCGTGCCAACCCGCGCCCAGAGCAAGCGCATATAGTCGTAAATCTCGGTCACCGTCGCCACGGTCGAGCGCGGATTGCGGCTGGTCGTTTTCTGCTCGATGCTGATCGCGGGGCTCAGCCCCTCGATATGATCGACATCGGGCTTTTGCATCATCTCCAGGAACTGGCGGGCATAGGCCGACAGGCTCTCGACATAGCGGCGCTGCCCCTCGGCATAGATGGTGTCGAACGCAAGGCTCGACTTGCCCGACCCCGAGAGCCCAGTAATGACGGTGAGCGTGTCACGCGGAATATCAACATCCACGCCCTTCAGATTATGCTCGCGCGCGCCGCGAACCGAAATGTGAGTCAGCATGGGGTGAAGTTCTAGGAATGTTCCAGCAGAATTGCCAGAGGGTTCATCCGGTTTTGCGGGATGCACTGTCTGCCAACACCGCCGCCACTGCTCGCAACACGCCGACGCGGAACTGGACCCCGACATGGCTGCCGCGCAGTTCGATCACGCGCAAGCCCGACTCGTCGTCGGCAAAGCACGCGCGGCCATTGACCAAGCCATCGCTCGCGCTCCAGATCGCGGTTGCGGGCACCGGCAGCGGTGCGGCAATTTCCGCCTGACGCGCGATCAGCGCAGGATCGTCAATCCCCTCGCCACTGACCCATTGATAGGTCCGCCAGGCATTTGTCGCGCGCGGCCCGGCGGCATAGGGCGACGCAATCGTGATGACTTCGCGCACCACGTCACCGCCAAGTCGGTGCGCCGCCAGCCGGGCCATGATCCCGCCCAGTGACACGCCGATCAGCGTCAAAGGTTCCCCCATCGACGCAGCGTGATCGCTGATTCGCGCCAGCAGCCGGGCACCATCGGCGCCAACCGTCCGCGTCCCGAAATTGCGCCCCAGCCCCCATGTATCGACCCGATAACCCATCCCGCGCAGATACTGCGCCATAACAACCATCGACCGATCAGCATTGATAAGGCCGGGCAGAAGGAGAATCGGACGGCCATCGCCCGGCGGCGCTCCCCGCAACGTCCGTGCCGATGCCGCAAGCTCTGCCAACGTCCAGGCAGCGCGCGGCAGCTCCGCCGCCCAGAGCAGCCGGCTGGGCGGCGGAAGCTGGGGCAAGGGCGCGCTGCACATACCGCTGGTTCATAGCATGGGCCGGTTGACCGGACCAGCTCACCATACCCATTGCCGCGATGTGCGCTGGCCGCTCGGTTGGGTTGCGACTAATGGGTAATCGCCCCGTTAAATCTGCCTGGCGCAAATCGGGAAACCACCACCGCGCCATCCCCCATAGCGCTAATCGACGCCCTTTCGGGCCGATCAAGATCAAGGGGGAAATGTCCGATGGCCAAGCATGCGCCGGGTTCAAAAGGCCTTACGGTTCTGGCGCTCGTCATGGCGAGCGTTGCGACGGCAGGGCTTGCGCTAACGGCATCGGGCAGCCGACCTGGCCGCCTGACCATTGTTCCCAAAAGCCGTGCGATCACCAGCGTGTCGACGATCTCCGGCGCCACCGCACCGGCCCATCCTGCAACCGCGGTGACCACCGGCGCGTCCTATGACGCTGCGCTGGCGGTATGGCGCAAGCCGCGCGAGAAGGATTCGTGCGTGTCTTGTCACGGGCCCGACTTTATCGACCTCGCGCATATCGGCACCACCGACAGCGATCTGGTGCGCCGCGCGATCAGCGACGGGGCCAGCGCGAGCGAAGCTCAAACCTTGTTGAAAGCGGTCAAGGATCTGCGGTTCCGCTACCTCATCACCCCGCGCGATCCGCGCACCTTTCGACCGTTTCAGCCCGGCGGCGCGGTGCTGCCCGGCGCATCGAGCATCGAGCGCGACGCGGCCTTTGGCGACGAGTTGATTCAACGCTTGCCAACGATTGGCAGCGCCACCCCGGTGCGCACGCTGGCCGACGCCCACCGCGCCCGCGACGAATTGCTGGCGGTGAATTTCGATACGTTGCGCATCGGCATCCCCTTCCCGCTATGGTCAGCCGATATCGCCCACGGCGCGCACGAAGGGACGATGAACGATTGGATCGCCGATCTGCCGCGCGTGCCCCGCCCGGAATTCGCCGCCGCCTGGACCGGGTTGCAAGATGTCTATCTGCGCGACCCGTCGGATTTCAACTTCTGGAAGCTCTATTTCGCGGTCGACGAAATGACCGAGGGCTTTGCCAAAGTGTCCCCCGCCGATCCGGCCGACAAGTGGAAAGCGCATGACTTGTCGCTCGTCAAATATCGCGCGACGCTGATCGGCCAGCATCTGTTCCGAACCCAGGCGCTGCGGCGCACCGGCTTTGTTCAGGGTCAGACCGCCTTTTCCTATCTCGCGACCGATCCGGCGTTCCGCGTCCCGTTCGCGCGCGAGGCCGTGACGTTGCGCACCGGCGACCGGCTGGAAGAGTTTTTGCCGAATCCGATGTGGGAAATCGGTGATTTCGAACGGCGCGACCACGCCCCATCGCTGCTGACTGCGGGACAGCCCGGCAACATCAACACGCGCGACCGGTCGCACGATCAGCTCCGGCTGCTCGGCTATCCCCAATTCGTGATCGACAGCATCAATTCGACCAAGACGGTCGAGCAGGCCGCTGACGAACTGCGGCTGAGCTGGTTCATGATCGGGATGCGATTCGATCCGGGATTGCTGCGCACGCACCCGTCCAATTCGACGAAGGTCGGCGAATATCTTCATGTCCAACTGTGGAAGAGGGATTATTTCGTTCACCGCACCTTCACGCAATTCCTGCGGATGATCGTCCAGAGCTACGGCGCCAATGCAACGGTCAAGGCACCACCGCCTTTCCGGCTGAAATTCCATTACTTCACCGCCTATGATCGCGCCGTGCCGACCCGCTGGAACAGCGATCCGCAGAACCAGATCAGCCCGGCGGTCAAGGCGCGGCAACTTGACGTTTACAAGCGGCTGACTGCCAACATGTTCCGGATGAGCCTGTTGCTGCACGAAGAGGCGCTCGATCGCGGCGTGATTGCGCCCTATGGCGCATCGAGCACGCAGGACGGCGATTTTCAGCCGATCATCGACTTTCTGAACTATGCGAACCTGCCCGACCGGGCCGCCGACAACGCGCTAGTCCGCCGCGTTGCGGCCAAGGCGGGGCGCCCGATCAGCTAATCGCCAAGCGAAAGCGGGTGCCGCCATCGCGCGGCACCCCGCCCGTGGGGATGGTTAGACTTGGTTCGACTGATGACGAGTCGACATCGGCTTCTGCTTGACTGAAACAGACTCTAGCCCGCACTCATGTGACGACCACGGCGGCGAAACAGCAGCGCAATTCCCAGGATGACCGCTAATAGCGAGAGGGCAGCTGCGCCGATCAACATCGGATGGCTGCTCGCCTCCCGCTCTCGTAAGTCCATGATGTGTAACCCCCACATCAAGTCATACCAGCGCCACTGCGCCGATCGAACCGCAAGCAAACTGCCCGTGTCGGCATCAACATACACATTGGTGCCATCAGCAAACGTGATGCCCCACGCCGGGCGGCGGCGCCGAAGGTCGAGGGGCGGATGGTCGGCGGAGGTATGGCGCGCGCCGACAATCTCCACATCAGGCAGATACCAGCGCCGGGCAATCGCGCGCGCCTCAGCCTCATCGACTCGGGGTAGCCAGCGACCGTCGCGCGCGGTCCAGCGCATCTCATGCCCCCCCGCAAAGATCGCGACCCACACCGGGCCTCGCCGCTGCTGCTCAAGCCGCAGCATGATCGGCGCGCCATGATCTGTGGGCAGGGTGGGCAGGACCAGCGGCCGGTCAAGCGCGATGGGCACGGGTTTGCGCCTGAGATGCTCGCCGCGCACTTCCTCAATCGGTCGTGCCGTCATCCACAGACCGCTCGCGGTCCACAGCAGCAACGGCACGCCGACCAACCAGCCGAGCCAGACGTGCCAGCGTCCCAATTGCCGCATCATCGGCTGGATCAGATGTGGATCGCTTTGCCGGTCACGCCCATCGCGGCTTCCTTCAGCGCTTCGGCATGTGTGGGGTGCGCGTGGCAAGTATAGGCGATGTCCTCGCTCGTCGCGCCGAACTCCATCGCTTGCGCTGCCTGCGCGATCATCGACCCGCCGACGCTCGCGATCACCCACACGCCCAGCACCCGGTCGGTCGTGGCATCGGCAATCACTTTCACAAAGCCATCGGGCTCGTGATTGGTTTTCGCGCGGCTGTTGGCGAGCATCGGGAATTTGCCGACATTCACCGTGCCCCGCTCACGCGCCGCTTCCTCGGTCAAGCCGACGCCAGCGATTTCGGGCCAAGTATAGACGACGCTGGGGATCACATCATGGTTCACAATCCCGGTGTGCCCGGCGATGTTTTCGGCCACCGCCACGCCCTCATCCTCGGCCTTGTGCGCGAGCATCGGCCCCGGCACGACATCGCCAATCGCCCAGATGCCGGGGGTGCCGGTTTGAAAACGGTGGTCGATTTCGATCTGTCCGCGCTGGTTGGGAGTAATGCCCGCTGCTGCAAGGTTGAGACCGTCGGTATTAGGACGGCGACCGATCGAGACAAGCACATGGCTGGCCGCGATTACTTCGGCCGCGCCCCCTGCGGCGGGCTCGACCGTGACCGACGCGGTGCCGCCCTCAACCGACACCCCGGTTACCTTGGTCGACAGCTTGAACTCGATGCCCTGTTTCTTGAAAATCTTCTGCGCTTCCTTGCGGACTTCGCCATCAAAGCCGGGTAAAATCTGGTCAAGATATTCAACACACGTCACTTTCGCGCCCAGCCGTTTCCAAACGCTGCCAAGCTCCAGCCCAATCACCCCGCCGCCGATGACGACGAGATGGTCGGGCACGCTTTCAAATTCGAGCGCACCGGTCGACGACACGATGGTTTGCTCATCAATCTCCACGCCGGGCAGCGGAGTCACGCTGGAGCCCGTTGCGATGACGATGTTCTTCGCACGATAACTGGTGCCTGCAACATCGACCGTATCGGTGCCGGTGAATTTGGCATGGCCCTTCAGCCAATCGACTTTGTTCTTTTTGAACAGGAACGCGATGCCGCCGGTGAGCTGCTTGACCGCGTCGCGCCGCTGCCCGTGCAGGGCTTCCATATCAAGCTCGACCGCGCCAAGCTTGATGCCAAGCTTGGCCATCATGCCATCGGCGGCATTGTTGTAAAATTCGCTGGCGTGCAGCATCGCTTTCGACGGGATGCAGCCGACATTCAGGCAGGTGCCGCCGAGCGTTTCCCGGCTTTCCACACACGCGGTTTTCAGCCCAAGCTGGCTCGCG
>DHHS01000146.1:0-3293 GCA_002403415.1 Sphingomonas sp. UBA4766
GCGCTGCTCGGCGGCTATCCCAAGGGCGAGGGCTTTGGCACTCGGCTCGGTTATCGCCTGCCCGAGGGGCGCGACGCCTTTGCCGCCTATCACGCGCAGGCGATCGATCTCGACGGGCCGGAAGTCGCCGCCCTTGCCGGCCTTTCCGCGCGCACGGGTGCCAGCATCGTCATCGGCGTCATCGAGCGGCAAAGTGCAACGCTTTACTGCACAGCACTGTTCTTCGATCCCGCCGACGGTCTCGTCGCCAAACACCGCAAGCTGATGCCGACCGCCGCCGAACGGCTGATCTGGGGGCTGGGCGACGGATCGACGCTGCCGGTGGTCGACAGCCGCGCCGGGCGGCTGGGGGCAGCGATTTGCTGGGAAAACCACATGCCGCTGCTGCGCACGGCAATGTATGCCAAGGGCGTTGAGATCTGGTGTGCGCCCACCGTCGATGATCGCGACATCTGGCGCAGCACGATGCGCCACATCGCGCACGAAGGCCGCTGCTTCCTGATCTGCGCCTGCCAGGTCCAGCCAAGCCCCGCCGCGCTCGGCCTGAACTGCGATGGCTGGCCCGACGACAAGCCGCTGATCCGCGGCGGCAGCATGATCGTGGGACCACTTGGCGATGTGCTTGCCGGGCCATTCGAAGACGATGCCGGGCTCGTTACCGCGACGATCGACCCGGCTGAGATCATCCGCGCGCGCTACGACTTTGACGTTGTCGGCCATTATGCCCGGCCCGACATTTTCGAGCTGCGCGTCGATGACCGCGCAAGGCCCGGCGTCGCGTTCGGCCCGGGTGAGGCCTGACGATCCGGTGTGCGCTTTGGCTGCTCCCTGTCCCAAGCGCGATACCCCCAAAAAGCACCTGTTGTGCACTGCGCCTGCGTGATAGCGACGGGGCAATGCCCGCGCTGATGCCCCTCGCCCCGATCGCTGCATGACCGACGCGCCCGTCCTCATCATCGGCGCAGGCATGGGGGGCTTGAGCGCAGCTGCGTTGCTGGCGGCACAGGGGATGCCGGTCGTGGTGCTTGAGCGGCAGCCAACGCCGGGAGGCAAGCTGCGTCAGGTCGAGGTGGCGGGCGCCGCGATCGACGCCGGGCCGACGGTGTTCACGATGCGGTGGGTGTTTGAGCGGCTGTTTGCGGAAGCAGGCGGCAATTTCGCAAGCGAGGTGCGGCTGGCCCCCACCGAATTGCTCGCACGCCACGCCTGGGACGATCGCGGCATTTTCGACCTGTTCGCCGATCCCGCCGCGACCGAACAATCCATCGGCGAGTTCTTTGGTGCTGCCGAAGTGCGCGGCTACCGCGCGTTCAGTGCCGAGGCCAAGGCGATTTACGACGTGCTGCTGGGCAGTTTCCTCGAAGGATCGCGCCCGACGCCGATCACGCTGATGACGCGCATTGGCCTGCGCCGCTTGCCCGAAGCGCTGGCGATCAAGCCGCACCAGTCGCTGTGGCGCGCGCTGACCCGGCATTTCGCTGATGCCCGCCTGCGGCAATTATTTGGGCGCTATGCGACTTATTGTGGCGCATCGCCCTTTGCCGCGCCCGCAACGCTGATGCTGATCGCCCATGTCGAGCAACAGGGCGTGTGGCTGGCAAAGGACGGGATGCACGCGATTGCGAAAGCGATCGAAGCACTGGCGCTACGACAGGGTGCTGCGTTTCGCTATGGTGCCGCAGTCGACGCCGTGCTGGTCGAGGGCGGACGTGCGGTCGGCGTTCGGCTGGCCGGGGGCGAGGAACTCAGGGGCAGCGCGGTGCTGTGCAATGCCGATCCGGCCGCACTTGCGGTCGGCAAGTTCGGCGACGCGGCCCGGCGCGCGACCCCTGGGGCAGAGCGGATGCAGCGCTCGCTTTCCAGCATGACGTGGATGGTCAATGCCCCCACAGGCGGGTTTCCGCTGGTGCGGCACAATGTGTTTTTTTCCGATGATTACCGCGCGGAGTTCGACGCGATTTTTGCGCGCGGCCAGCTTCCGGCCCGACCCACCGTCTATGTCTGTGCGCAGGACCGCGATGATCGCGGCGGATGGGTGGGCGCCAGTTCGGAACAAGGCCCGGAGCGGCTACAACTCATCGTCAACGCCCCCGCCAATGGCGATGGTCCCGGCCCGAGCGCGGCCGAGGTCGTGGCGTGCGAGGCGGCAACCTTTGAACTACTCGCGCGCTGCGGGCTCGACATCACGCGCACGCCGGACACGTCGCTGCTGATGACGCCTGCGGGTTATGAAGCGCTGTTCCCGGCGACGGGCGGCGCGCTTTATGGGCTCGCTGCGCATGGCTGGCGCACCCCGTTTCAGCGGCCAGGGGCGGCGAGCAAGCTGCCGGGGCTGTATCTGGCGGGCGGCGGCGTGCATCCCGGTGCGGGGCTGCCGATGGCGAGCCTGTCGGGGCGGCTGGCGGCAATGCGGATTCTCAGCGACCGGGCGCGGCGCTGACTCTGCGCGGCGGCGCTGTGCGCAGCGTGAACATGATGATCAGCGCGACGCCCACGATACTGGGCACGGCCCAGATCAGCGGATTGAACACATGGTCCGGGACCAGCCGGATCAGCCCGACCGACAGAAATGCAGTATAGGCCGAAATGCCCATGCCCAGCAGCGCGCGGAAATGCTGCTGAACATAGGCACGCTGGCCAACCCCCGGCGCCCAGATGTAATAAAGCTGCGTCGCCAGCGCGATCACGCCAATCGCAGCGACCAGCATCATCAGCGGCTGCCCCAGCGCCCAGCCGGTCGCGCCACACTTGACCGCCGAGAGCAGAACAGCGGCGAACACCGCCTGATGCCGGACCCCGCGCAGCTCGCGACGGCTGCTACGATAACGCGCAACCGCCAGACCATAATCGGCAAAACCGATGGTCAACAGACCCAGATAAAGCATCATCCAGCCGAACAGCCCGGCAAACAACGCCCGGTCCTTGATCATCGGCAAACGATGTTCGGGGCCATAAAGCGACAGCAGCGCCATCGCAATCGCAAGGCCGCCTGCCACCATCAGCGCGCGCGCGCCGATGCTGCCATAGCGGCGATGCGCCGCGCCGCCCTTGCGGGTGGCAACTGGCACCCAAAAGGCGATCAGCCCGGTGGTGCCCGCCACAACATGGAGGGCGACGATAGCCCCGAAAAGAGTCATCGCCGCTCCTCAGCCATCGGCCGAACGGCCGATTATTTCGTGCCAACCGGCGCCGATTCGGCTGGCTCAGCCGCCGCTGCGGCTGGCTTTGCTTTCTCGGCCCCGGTACCGGGCACGGCGGGTGCAACCGGCGCGGCGGCGACAATTGCGCCCGCC
>DHHS01000146.1:3559-7943 GCA_002403415.1 Sphingomonas sp. UBA4766
CCCGCCGGGCTGGGCGGCGACCACCGGCGGCGCGATCGGTGCGCCAAGGTCCGGATAGTCCTTCAACATGCTCACCCCGCCCAGCGGCTTGTTCAGCCCCTGATGGCAGGTGGAGCAATTGACCTTATACGGGTCGCCATGCGGCCCCTTGCGGTTGTCGGGGAAGACCGAGGCCAGCGGATTGATATAGGCCGCATTGGTATCGCGCACCATACGGATGCCATACCAGGCGACCTCGCGCTGTGGACGGCTGTTCGACCAGCTGCTGAACGAGTCGGTATTGTGGCAGAAAGTGCAATTGACGTTCAGCGCCGACGACATGTGGTTCATCAGTGAATAGGTCTGCTCGGTATTCTTGATCGACGCCCCGGGCGCGCCACCGGGCAGTGGCACTGCCGCTTGGACGCGAATATTCTGCGCGTTCAGCAAATAGGGCGTGAACGCGTCATAGGGGAGCGAGGCAAAGGCAGTTGCAGGCACCGGCGTATTCTGGCCCAGCTTGTTACCCATCAACCGGCCCGACGGCGCGCCGTCGATCGTTGCCCATTTGAACTTGGGCACGGCATTGCCGCGGTGACACGTCCAGCAGGTAACACCGGTGCCCTGCACATGGCTCGACCAATTGGCGTTGATATTCTGCGTCATTTGCAACATGCGGCGCGCGACGACTTTGGTGTATTTTTCGTCCGAGGCCATGTTTTCAGGGTTGTGGCAATAATTGCAGCCGACCTTGTTCGGATCGCCCTCGGTCGGGGCGATCCACGTGTTCATCGCCGCCATCAGGTAATTGAACCGCTCGGTGCTGATGTTCTTCAGCACCGGCACATTCTGATAGGTCTCGCCCGCCGTGGGCCCGCCATCGGCGGGAAGCTCAAACGGCGGCGCCGGGATTGGCTGAGCGATCAGCCGGTTGGCGGCCGTGATCTGCGCGCCGCCAGTGCCGCGAAAGCCCGTCTGTTCGACCTTTTTGGGACCAAGCTCGCAACCCGCAAGCGCGATCGCCGTGCCGCCGATCATGACGGCGCGAAGGATATACGAAGAACCGTTCATTTCGGTGCTCCCGGCAAAGTGGCAGGATCAACCACGCCTGTCGAAGGATAGCTCGGCGCATAACCGTGCTGTTGTGCCCACAGATACCAATTGTCGACCACAGTGCCGGTCAGCAGGATACCGATGCCGCCCGTCAGCGTCGTCAGGACCGCAAACCACCACGCCCAACGGTGGATCGATTCCATCGTGGCGTTAAAGCCCATCGTCCAGCGCCAAAAGAGCGCTGCGCGTTCAGAGGCGGTGCCGCGATCGGTAATCTGCTCAATCTCGCGCTCGCCGCCATAACGCCCGACCGCCAGGATCGTCGCGCCGTGCATCGCGAACAACAAAGTCGACCCGTAAAGAAAGACGATCGAAAGCGCGTGGAACGGATTGTAGAACAAATTGCCGTAACGGATCGAGAAGGCCGCAGTCCAATCAAGGTGCGGGAAGATGCCGAACGGCACCGCTTCCGACCAGCTTCCCATGAGCACCGGGCGGATAAAACCCAGCACCAACATCAGCCAGATTGCGGACGCAAACGCCCATGAGATGTGCGTGCCCATGCCCAGTGTGACCGCCCGGCGATAGGTCCGCGCCCACCACAGAATGACCGACGCGGTAAAGAAGAACCCGGCGATCAGCCACCAGCCCCCTTCGGCCAGCGGCGGCAACACGCGCAGGCCGTATTGCGGGCCCGGCGGCTCCAGCGCGAGCCAGGGGAGTTGACGGACGAACTCAATCGGGCTCCAGTTCACCGACGCCCACATGTTGAGCCCGATAATCTCGAACGCGATCAGCCCGAACACCAGCGAAATCGTGCCCAGCCAGCCGAGGTAGATCGGGCCGATCTGCGCATTGCCGATCTTGCCCGCCCAATAGCTGAACCCGCCCGCCGCGCTGCGCGGGCCGCTGGCATCGGCCATGGGCGGCCCCATTTCAGGGGCGGCGCGCAACTGAACCTGGGTGAAGATATTTTGATAGCTTGCCATGACTTACGCCCTTCCCTTCATGCCCAGATCGGCAGGTTGAGCCACCAGGTCCACCATTCGGGCCAGCCGCGTGTCCAAAGCGGCCCGGAAATGATGATGCACACCGCACTCCAGAACACCGCACTCAGCGCCAGGAACAGCCCCAGCCGGTGAATACCCAGCGTGCCGATCGAATAGCCGATGGTGTCGCGGAAAAATGCGTCCTCATATTCGGGCGATTTCACCTCGCCGCCCGGCGCGGGATTGACCGCCGACAACACCAGCCCGCCGTGCAGCGCGAGCGCCAGTGTCGTGGTGAAGAAGAAACTCACCGCGATCATGTGCGCGGGGTTATAGTGAAAGTGCAGATACTGGTATCCAGTGTTCGACACCCAGTCGAGATGGCTGAAAATCCCATAAGGGAAGCCATGCCCCCACGCGCCGAGCAGCAACGGGCGAAAAATCACCAGCGTCACATAGGCCAGGATCGCAAAGCTGAATCCGATCGGCACATGATATCCCATGCCCAGCTTGCGGCAAATCTCTGCTTCGCGCAGCGCCCAGCTGACAAAGGCGCCGACCGCGCAGATCGTCACGATCTGCCAGATCCCGCCCTCTTTCAGCGGCGCAAACCCCAGCCCATATTTCAGGTCCGGCGGCGCGATGCTGATCAGCCACGGATTCCATGTCGGCCCCAGCGACGCGCCGTAGAGGATAAGGGCTGTGCCAAGCGTTGCAAATAACGCGGTCGTGACCCCGAAAAAGCCGACATAAAAGGGGCCAATCCAGAAATCGAACAGATCGCCACCGACGAGCGTGCCGCCTCTAACCCGGTATTTCCGTTCAAAACTTAACAGTGCCATGGATCAGCTCCTTCTCCCGTCGGACAACGCCGGGATGGCAGTTGGTATCTCGTGTCGAGGACGGGACGGACCTGGGCACCCCACGGGGCACCAATCAGGTCACGTCCGCCTCACCGCATCGAAATGCGGCGGTTCATCGCCCCAAGGCCAAGTCAGGACGCTGGCGCGGCCGTCGTTGTCACCGCAGCGGCAGCCGCCGGCGGATTGGGTGCTTCGAGCCAATTGTAACGATTGGTGCTCAGCAGGATGAAATGGATGAGGATTGCGAGCGTAAACAGAAATACCGCCAATGTCGGCAGGATCCTGCGCCCATCGAAAGTTGTCCACATTCTCCACATGTCTTATTCTCCTTATTCGCGCCTGCTTCAGGCCTTTTCGGCGACCGGCGCTTCGATAACTTGAACCGCGGCCATGCCAGCCTTGTACGGCTCGGTGCCGGGGAACCATGGGCGCCACATCCACACCAGGATGTGCGCGATCACTGCCACGGTCACGAAAAAGCCCATGGCCATCACGAAGAGGTTGTGAAACTCCTTCGCTTCTTCGGGGGTCATATATGTCCCCGGTCCCATTCTTTCGTCTGACATATCGCATCTTCCTTCAGTTTCGGTCGTTCCGGCGAGTTCAGGCGCGCGGGACGCGTCCCCCGACGGTATCCACCCGGTGCCGAGCACCGTGAGGATGGCTGGTACCGATCGCCCCATGGGGAGCGCGTGCGGCAAATGGCGGTGCGCGGCGTCATGCGCTGCGGCTTTCGGTAATCGCGAGCGCGAGCCGCGCGGGCGTGACGCTGGCCTCGCCTGCGCGTCGGGCACCGCGCTCGGCGGCATCGCGGATGCGCTTGGCGGCGGAGATGCGGACCAGCACGGGTTCGCGCTCAACCACGGCGTCGAGCGTGCGCTTGGCCTCCTCCTCCCACATCACGTCGCGTTCGAGCCGGGCGGGCGTTGCCTCCACGGCGTCGAGCTGGGTGCTGAGCGGAATGATGTTGAACAGCGCGTCGAACAACGCATTGCACACTTCCTGGATCAGATAGGTCGCGCCCGCATAGCCCATATAGGGCGTGCCGGTGTGGCGGCGGATTGCGGCACCGGGGAAGGATACGGGGATGTAAATGCTGCGCCCGCCCGTCTCGGCACTATAGAGGCGTTCATTGTAACTGCCGAACAGGATGAGTGGCGGTCGGGTCGCGATCGCCTCGCGCACCGCCGCATTATCGGGCTTCACGCCAGCCGAGCGCCGGAACGAAAAATTGCACGGCAGCCCCATATCCTCTTCCAGGAAATGGCGGATGCCGCGCTCATAGGTTTCGGTCGCGACCACCGCGAAGCTGGCGGTGGCAAAGAAATCCTGCGTCACCGAGCGCCACAAATCCCAGAGCGGCTTGATCGTCGTGTGCTTTTCGCGCGCGATGAACGGTTCGGGGTCAAGCCCCGTCAGCTCGCCCAGCTTGCGCAGGAACAGCGTCGTGCTTTCCAGCCCAATCGGCGCCTGCAGATAGGGCCGCTCCAGCATCTCGCA
>DHHS01000146.1:8306-15932 GCA_002403415.1 Sphingomonas sp. UBA4766
CACATCGGCCAAATGGCTGCCCAGCGGGAACACCATGTTGATGTCGGCACCGATCCCTTCGACCAGTCGCCGGATTTCGGCAAGATCGCTGGGCATGTTGAACGTGCCATACATCGGCCCGATGATGTTGACGCGCGGACGCTCGCCTTCCTTAAGGGGTTTGGGCGCAGGCACTTTCTTCATGCCGAATTGCGTCCAGAGCCAGGTGAGCGCGCGGTCGCCCGATTGCCACTGATCCTCGTCAATCGTGCGGGGCAGGAAGCGTTGGATGTTGGTGCCCTCTGGCGTCACGCCGCCGCCGATCATCTCGGCGATCGAGCCCGTGACGACCACAGCGGGTAGATCGGGGTCGAGCGTTTGCCAGGCGCGTTTCATTGCGCCTTCGGTGCCGTCGCGGCCCAGTTCCTGCTCGCCGAGCCCGGTGACAACGATCGGCAACTCGTGCGGGGGCAGGCCATCGGTATAGTGCAGCACCGACGTGACCGGCAGGTTTTCGCACCCCACCGGCCCGTCGATAATGACTTGCAGGCCCTTGATCGCGGTAAAGGCGTAAACCGCGCCCCAATAGCCACCCGCCCGGTCGTGGTCGAGGATGAGGGTCATGAGCCCACGCTCTCCTCTGCTTTGGCCATTGCGATCCGCTTGGCGGCGAACCGGGCCTTGAATTCGGGGCGTTCGGCGGGCGTGTTTTCCCAAATGCCCGCACTGTGTCCCGTGCCGACACCGTCAAAAAACGCGGCCATCCGGTCCATGCGCGCGCGGTTGCCCATCGCGGCATTGACGACCATCGCGAGACTGCCCGCCCCAGCTTGCCCCATCAGCGGGCGGGCGGAAATCAGATTGGTGAAGTACAGTGCCGGGATCGAGCGCTGCTTAGCGTGTTGCACAACGGGGGTGGTGCCAATGGCGAGGTCTGGGCCGAATTCCTCAACGGCGGCAATATCCTGCTCAAGACTGGCGCGATAAGTGACCCGCGCGCCATGCGCCTCCAGCCATTCGCGATCCTCCTCGGACCAGCGGGTGCGCGGGGCAGCCGTGCCGACATAGGGCACTTCGGCGCCGCTTTCGATCAGCAGCCGCGCGACCAGCAGTTCGGACCCCTCATAGCCCGACACCGTGATCCGCCCGGTGATAGGCCGAGCCTCCAGCGCGGCCGCAATCGCAGGCAGGAACTTGTTCTTCGCCGCATCCACCTTGGCTTGCGCAATCCCGCACGTCGCGCCGATCGCATCGAGCCATGCCGCCGTGCCGTCGCGCCCGACCGGGGCTGAGCCAACAACGGGCCGCCCCGCGCCCTCAAACTCGCGCACGCTGGCGGTGTAAAAGGGGTGAATTGCACCGACGACTGCACAATCGAGCGCGGCATAAAGCTCGCGCCATTCGCGCGTTGGCACGACCGGGCCGGCCGCCAGGCCCAGCGGCTCCAGCAGGAGACCGATGCCAGGTGGGTCGGCCGGGAACATCTCACCCAGGAGCGTCACCGTTGGCCGGTCCGGTCGTTGCTTGGGCGCGGCAACGGGGCCAAGCTCCGCCTCCCGCCGCGCATAGGCGAGCATCGCGCCCGCCAGAACATCTTTCGCCTCGGCATGGGTCGGCACGCCAAAGCCGGGCACATCAATGCCGATCACCCGCACGCCATTGATCTGGTCGGGCAGCAATTGCAGCGGTACGCCCGAAGCGGTCGGCACGCACAAATTGGTGACGATGATCGTGTCATAGAGCGCGGGGTCCGCCAGGCCGTGGACCGCATCGCGAATATCTTCAAACAGCTTGCCGGTGACGAGCGTTTCGGACGAAAACGGCACATAGCCCACCGTCCGGCGCGCGCCATAGAAATGGCTGGTGAAGGTCAACCCGTAAACGCAGCACGCCGACCCCGACAACACCGTCGCGGTCCGCCGCATCCGCAGGCCGACCCGCAAGCTGCCAAAGGCGGGGCACATCGATTGCGGCTGATCATGTGGGCCCTTTGGGTAATCGGCGGCATAGCGATCAAGAATTTCGGCCTTGCCCGCTTGCTCAGCCGCAGCCTTCAGCGTGTCGCCCGACGAGCAAGCACCCGCCGCCACACCCCCGGAGAGGTCGAGCCGGTCGCGATCGCGGTCGGGGGCTTCGCTGTCCATTCCGCGCTACACCTTGTCGTACACGATTTCGAGCGTTGGCTTGGCGACATAATCGACGCCGCGCATATCGGCTTGGCTCGCGGGCTTGAGCGTGAAGTCGGCGCCCGTCACGTCCGCGCTGAAAAGCCCCAGCAGTCCGTCCTGATCCAGCGGCGTCGGGCGCAGCGGTGGCGCTTGCGCGACATTCACCGCCAATTGCTCAAACAATGGAGCCCATTGCCCGCCGGGTTTGCCAATAATCTGGTAATTCGCGCTTTTCTTGCGGATATCCTCATTTGCAGGGATGGCGGTGAGCACCGGAATACCAACGGCCTCGGCAAAGGCATTGGCCTCGCCCGTGCCGTCATCCTTGTTCAGGATCATGCCAGCAACGCCGACATTCCCGCCCATTTTGCGGAAATACTCGACCGCCTTGCACACATTGTTCGCGACATAGAGCGATTGCAGATCGTTCGACGCGACGACGATCACCTTCTGACACATGTCGCGCGCAATCGGCAGGCCAAAGCCGCCGCACACCACGTCGCCCAGGAAATCGAGCAGGACGTAATCAAAGCCCCATTCGTGAAAGCCCAATTTCTCCAGCGTTTCAAAGCCGTGGATGATCCCGCGCCCGCCGCAGCCACGCCCGACTTCCGGCCCGCCCAGCTCCATCGCGAACACGCCATCGCGCTGAAAGCAGACGTCCTCAATGCCGATTTCCTCGCCCGCCAGCTTCTTTTTCGAACTGGTCTCGATGATGGTCGGCGTCGATTTGCCGCCGAACAACAAGCTGGTCGTATCGCTCTTGGGATCGCAACCGATGAGCAGCACGCGCTTGCCCTGTTGCGCCATCATGTAGCTGAGATTGGCGAGCGCAAAGGATTTACCCGACCCGCCCTTGCCATAAATGGCGATAATCTGCGTTTCTTTGGTTACGGGACCAGTCGGCACCGGATCGGGTTCATGGCTGGCCTCTACACGCAACTGGCCGGGGTCGAGCATGCTCATGCGTGCCTCCAATCAAGCACCATTTTGAGGCAATCGCCGCCGCCGAATGCCAGCGGATAGGCATCCGCCGCCTCCGTTGCGGGGCGGACATGGCTGACCAGCCCGTCGAGCCGCAGCGCGCCCGCCGCGACCAGCGCGCGAACCGTCTGCAAATCCTCCGGGGTGAATTCGGCCGCCACCCGCAACCGCGCTTCGCGCATGAACGCAGGCGGGAAGGCAAAGGCGATACGATCGTAAAATCCCGCCAGCACAATCTCGCCACCTCGCGCCAGCCGGGCGATTAGGGTATCGAGCAAATCCGCCGCGCCGCTTGCATCGACAATCACGCGGTAATCGCGCCGCTCATCATGGGCCGGGTCGATCACGGCATAGCCGAAATCGCCGACGCGCCGCGCCGGGTCAGCTTCCCAAACCACCGGCGATTCTTCGCCGCGTGCGCGCAGAATCCGCGCCATCAGCCGACCCAAAATACCGTGCCCGACGATCAGCTCGGGCGCTGGCCCATCGGCAATCGCGTGCAATGCGGTTGCGGCCAGCGCCATCAGCACCGCATCCGCGCCCAGCGCCTCTGGCACCGTCAACGCCCGAGCGGCAGGCAGCACAATGTGCGATGCGGCCCCGCCAAACAGAGCGTGCGCGCCGATATAGCAATTGGCACCGGGCACAAACACCCATTCGCCAATTCGCCCGCGCGACTCGGCACCGGCATCAACCACGCGCCCAACCGATTCATAGCCGGGCACCAGCGGGTAACCCATGCCGGGAAAGGCGGGCATGGCGCCACTCCACAACAGTTTTTCGGTGCCCGTGCTGATCCCGCTCCACGCGATTTCAACCAGAATATCTTTATCAGTCATGGGGTTAAGCGCAAGCGTGCGCCGTGAGACCGTTTTGGGCTCCTCCAGCACTACCGCCAGCGTATCCATCGCCGATCCCCATTGCTGCGCCACCGATGCGATAATCGTGGCGTCATATGTCAATCTACGTGGACAGTTTATATTGTCAACTTGTTAGGACGTTAAAACTCACGTCTGCGCGACGACCACGCTTACATTGATCGGGAGCGCGGTTGTAACCTGCCACGATCGGCGAAAACCCGCCGATTTCAGCATCGCGCGAATGGCGCGCGCGCTGCGGGGACGGCCCGACCCCATCGCCCATAAATACAGCCCGAAATAGGCGTCACCGATGGTCTCGGCGCCCTTGGTCTCGGCCATGGGCTCGGCAATCACGAGTCGTCCACCCGGCGGCAATGCTGCGGCAATGTTGCGCAGCAATTGGCTGGCCGGTGCGTCGTCATGATCGTGCAACACGCGCACCAGTGTCATCAGATCATAGCCGACGGGCAGCGGGTCGGCGAGGAAATTGCCGCCATGTGCGCTAATCTGCGCGGCCAATCCCTCAGCCGCAAAGGCGCTGGTCGCGCGCTCGGCAACTGCGGGCAGATCGAACAGGCCAAGCGCAAGCCCAGGCACGGCGGCGGCGACTGATCGCACAAACCGCCCCTCACCCCCGCCGATGTCGAGCATCCGCCGGTGCCGGGCAAAGGGATAGGCGGCGATCACATCCTGCGCGACGAGCGGCTGCGACGCCGCCATCAGCCGCGAATAGGCGGCGACGTCGGCCGCGCTGCCCGCGCCCGCCTCGCCCGCATAGTGCCAGAAGCGCTGGAGCGCCCCGCCGCCGCCACCGTGCCGCAACAACGCGACCGGATCGGCCAGATCGGCATAGAGCAGCTTATGATGCGCGATCATCTCGACCACGCCGCCGTTCGCGCGCAGCGCCGCGCCGTCCGCCGCCAGTGCCCAGTGATCTGCCCCCACCCGCTCGACCATCCCAATCGCGGCCGCCGCGCGCAGCAAGCGGTCGGCGGCCACCGCCGACATCGCCCAGTCGCGCGCGAGCGACTCGGCCGCGACCGGCCCCGCCGCCAGCCGGTCGAACACCCCCAGTTCCACGCACGCCGCCAGAATCTGTGAAAAAATAAACCCCGCCACCAGATCGAAAATCGTGCGCGCCCGCCGCCGCGCGATCGGCCGGGTGACCGGAAAATGCGCGGCAAAGCGGTGAAACGCGGGATTGCCCACAATAGCATTGCGCCAGTTAATCCAGCGGACACGCCATTTGTCTCTTGATTGAAACAGATTCATATGTCCAATTAGTTGGACGGTTGCCGCTTGCCCGTCAACCATTAGGGAGAGTGCCGATGCCCATTGGTCAACCTTCACGTCCCATCGTGTCGGCGCGCAGCCATCCCGTGCTGGCACGCGGTTCGATTGATCCCGATTGGAGCCCGCTCTGGTCCGGCCTTGCGCGATTGGGAGGCGCGCTCCCCCCGCAAGCCGAACCGGCGGCATGCCGGGACCGCGCGCACCCCGCCAGCCTGCGCTATCCTGCCATCGGCCCGCGCTTTGACGTGGAGGTGGCACCCGGTGGCTATGCGTGGTGGTATGTCGACGCGACCAGCGATTGCGGGCGTTACGGCCTGACCATCATTGCCTTTATCGGCAGTGTCTTTTCCCCCTATTACAAGCTGAGCGGGCGACAGGATCCGGGCAATTTCTGCTCGATCAACGTGTCGCTCAACGGCCCGCGCGCCAATGCCTGGGCGATGACCGAGCGCAGCAGCGCCAGCGTCAGCCGCGACGCCAGCCATTTCACCGTCGGGCCCAGCGGGCTGCACTGGGACGGGCACGCACTTTACATCCATATCAACGAGACCTCGGCGCCGCTGCCCTATCCGGTGCGCGGCATTGTCTGTGTGCGGCCAGAGGCGATTGGCACCACCGGCTTTCACTTGCACCCGGCGGGGAAACATCGCTGGCACCCTGTGGCACCGCGCGCGCGGGTCGAGGTGGCGATGGCGCATCCCGGCACGGTGTGGCGCGGAAGCGGTTATTTCGATTCGAACTTTGGCGAGGAAGCGCTGGAGGACGGGTTCGTCGACTGGCACTGGTCGCGCGCGCACCTCAGCCGCGATGTCGCGGTGCTTTATGAAGGAACGCGCCGCAACGGCCGTCGGTTTGAACTCGCGCTGAAAATGGATCGGCAGGGCGATTGGCACGATGTCGCCCCACCACCCACCACGCCCCTGCCCAGCTCCCGATGGGGGATAAAGCGGCTGACCCGTGCGGACGCCGGGGCGCAACCAGTGGTGCGCAAAACCTGGATCGACGCGCCCTTTTACGCGCGCTCGGCGCTGTCGACCCGGCTATTTGGCGAGGATGCGTGCGCGGTGCACGAAAGCCTCTCGCTCAACCGGTTCCGCAGCCCGGTGGTGCAGGCGATGCTACCGTTTCGGATGCCGCGCGCGGTATAGAACTATGCGACGGGCGCGGCCGCGAATTCGCTGATGATCGCGGCCAACCGGTCGGGCGCTTCCTCATGCGCGAGATGACCGAGCGCGTCGAGCGTCATCACCCGCGCGCTCGGGACAAGGGCGGCCGCCCCTTGCGCGCTCGATAGCGGGATCATCGCGTCGGCGGCTCCATGCACCAGCAACAACGGCACGGCGAGCCGGGGCAAATCGCGTTCCAGCGCGTCCAGATCCCAATCCGCCATCATCGAAATCGCGCCTGCGCAATGCGCCGGAGTCGCGAACAGCCGCTGGTAAAGCGCCGCCCCCTCGCGCTCGATCCGCGATCCGGTGCTCCGCTTCAGGAACCGGCCGACTTCGCCCTGTTGCCGCGCAATCCCGGCAAAGATATGCGGGGCAAAGGGATTGACGAACAACATCCGCGCCAGCGTTGGAAACAACCGCGCGGCAATGCCCGGAAACGGCATCAGCGCAGGATTGAGCCCGATGATCGCCCCCGGTGCTGCCAAATCATCGAGCACCATCCGCGCGCCAATCGCGGCCCCCGCCGAATGACCGACGATCACGACCGGTGCCACCGCAAGCGCGGCAATCAGCTCAGCCACTGACCGCGCCATCGACACCATGTTCATGCCGCCCGCAGGGCGACCGCTGGTAAAGCCGTGCCCCGGCAAATCGGGTGCCACTACCGTAAAACGCTGCGCCAGCAACGGCAGCAGTGCACGCCAGCTATGCGTGCCCGCCCCCGTGCCATGGAGCAGCAGCAACACCGGCCCTGCGCCCGCGATTTGCACGTGCCAGCGCAGCCGCCCAGCATCGACAAAGCGGCTGGCATCGCGATTGGGCCAGTCAATCCCCTCCCGCGCCCAATCGGGTCGATCGCTAAGCATGGTGTGCCTCCTTGACGGCCGCGTGCATTGCGCGTGCGTCGGCGCGTGGCAAGGGGAGATAGCGCGCCTGCATCACGGCGGCGAGCTTTGCCCCCTCCGGCCGGGGGCGGGGTGAGGTATCAACAAAGGCGGTCGCGATCCCGGCGGCCGCAATCGCCCGCGCCGCAGCCTCGGCATCGGCATCGGCGCGCGCCCGCACCGCTGATCCATCGACCGCGATATTGGCGCGCCCATCGGTCAGAATCACCAGATACGGCGTGCGGCCCCGGCGCTGTGCTGCCTCGGCCAGTTCCCGTGCCGCCGCCAG
>DHHS01000097.1 GCA_002403415.1 Sphingomonas sp. UBA4766
GAGCGCGGCCCCTGCCCCGATGCTGCCGATCAGGGCGTGATGGAGCGGTTTTCGTGCAAGATGGCGATCGCGCCGACCGCGTCGATCAGCATCATTTGCGGCGGGACGAGCGCATGCATCGAGCCGATCCCGGCGAACATCTATACCCACAAGACGCTGTCGGGCAGTTTTTCGATCCGCAATCCCTATCTCGAAAAATTGCTGATCGAAAAGTCAAAGAATAGCGAAGGTGTTTGGAGTTCAATCCTGGAAAACGGCGGCTCGGTTCAGCACCTGGACTTTCTTTCTCAAGAAGAAAAGGATTGCTACAAGACCAGTTTCGAGATTGATCAGCGCTGGTTGATCGAACTCGCGGCGGACCGCACGCCCTATATCGACCAGTCACAGTCGCTCAACCTGTTTATCCCGGCCGATGTCGAGAAATGGGACCTGCTGATGCTCCACTTCCGCGCGTGGGAGCTGGGCGTGAAGTCGCTTTACTATCTGCGCTCGAAGTCAATCCAGCGCGCAGGGTTCGCAGGTGGCGTCGAGGCCGACAATACCGCAGAGCCGAAGAAGATCGAGCTGGGTGAGTCGACCGATTACGACGAATGCCTGGCGTGCCAGTGAGGGTGTCATCGGAAACCAGGGATTGCGTCGATGGACAGTAAAAACGGCTGTGCAGCCCTGACACTGGGCGGCGTTGTGATGTTGCTGGTGGTGCTGTTGATCGGCTGGCCACAGTACCGCGTCTATTCGCAGCGCCTCGCAGGCGAGGCGGCGTTGGCCGAAGCGCAATCATCGCGCCAAGTGGCCATCCTTGAGGCGCGCGCCAAGAAGGAAAGCGCGATCTCGCTCGCCGAAGCCGAAGTCATTCGCGCACGAGGCGCCGCTGAGGCCAATGCGATCTTGCAGAACAGCCTTGGCGGGCCAGAGGGATATTTGCGTTATCTCCAGATTCAGGCGCTCGAAAACTCAAAGTCGTCGCTTATCTATGTTCCCACCGAAGCCGGACTGCCAGTGACCGAGGCGCGGCGGCTGGATAATCAGAAGTGAGCGAGCGGTGCGCCTGATCATGCCGTCACCGCTAAACATCACCGCACCGCTTGCCGCCGCGCTCGCGCTTGCCGCGTGCACCGCGCGGCAAGCCGCCACCGGTGTCGTCGCCGATGGTCCCGGCTTCTGGCTCGGGCTGTGGCACGGCTTCATCTTTCCGGTGGCATGGGTCGCATCGATCTTCGTGCCCGACATCGCGGTCTATGCGGTACCGAACAATGGCGGCTGGTATGATTTCGGCTATTTCCTGGGCATCGTCGTGTTCGGCGTCGGCGCGCGCCGCACGCAAAAAGTTTATGTCGAGCGAGTCATTGATCGCCCGGCACGACGCGGCACCGTGATCGAGAATGAGCCATGATGGCGGGCGCGTCCGGCCTGTTCACCGCCCCCGTTTTCATGGGGTTAGTCGCAGGCACGCTTGCGTTGGCGGCCGCCTTTGCGGTGACCCGCCGCGCCGCCGATGAGGCGGGCGTCTATCGTCGCCGCATCGCCGGCACGATGCTCGGCGCGGGCGCGGTGATCCTGGGCGGCTTTGCCTTTGCGCTGTCGGGGTTCGAGGCGGGTCGATGACGCCTACCCCCGCCCTCCCCATATTCTGATTCAAGCACCGAAAGGCCTATAAATGTCCCTTCTTTCAGCCCGCAAGACTTACAAGCCCTTCGAATATCCCTGGGCGTACGACTTCTGGAAGCGCCAGCAACAGATCCACTGGATGCCCGAGGAAGTGCCCTTGGGTGAGGATTGCCGCGATTGGGCACAGAAGATCAGCGAGCATGAGCGTAACTTGCTCACGCAAATCTTCCGCTTCTTCACCCAAGCCGATGTCGAAGTGCAGGATTGCTATCACGACAAATATGGCCGCGTGTTCAAACCCACCGAAATCAAGATGATGCTCGCCGCGTTCAGCAACATGGAAACGGTGCACATCGCGGCTTATTCGCACCTGCTCGACACGATTGGCATGCCCGAGAGCGAATATGGCATGTTCCTCGAATATGCCGAGATGAAGGACAAGCACGACTATCTGCAGCGCTTCACCGTCGATACTGACGAGGACATTGCCCGCACGCTGGCGATGTTCGGCGGCTTTACCGAAGGACTTCAGCTGTTCGCGAGTTTCGCCATGCTGATGAACTTCCCGCGTTTCAACAAGATGAAGGGGATGGGGCAAATCGTGTCCTGGTCGGTGCGCGACGAAAGCCTGCACTGCGAAGGGATTGTCCGGCTGTTCCACGAATTTGTGAAGGAACGTCAGTGCCTGACCAAGGCGGTCAAGGACGACATCATGGATGTCTGCCAGACGACGGTGCGGCTGGAGGACGCGTTTATCGACCTGGCATTCGAACAGGGCCCGGTGACGGGGATGACGCCCAAGGAAATCAAGAAATATATCCGCTACATCGCCGATTGGCGGCTGGGGCAATTGGGGCTGAAGCCGATTTACATGATCGACGAACACCCGCTGCCGTGGCTCGCCCCGCTGTTGAACGGGGTGGAGCACGCCAATTTCTTTGAACAGCGCGCAACCGAATATTCAAAGGGCGCGACGCGGGGCAATTGGAACGATGTGTGGGACAGCTTTGACAAGCGCCAGAAGGTGAAGGCGGTCCCGGCGGCGAATGAAGATGCAGGGGATGGTGAAGGCGATATGTTCACCCAGGCCGGGATTGCGGCGGAGTGAAACGTGCGGGCGGCTGAAACCGGCCGCCCAGCCTCTCTCACGTCACATCGCACCAAGGTTCGCGCCGACCTACCCAAGGCCGGGCAAGCCCTTCACGAACAAGAATGTCGCCAAGGGATACCCCGCCCCGATTCACGATGCGCAGCTTGCAGCCGAACCGATCTTCGTCGCGACCGATCATGTCAAGCCTCACTGGACCCGCGTTAAGGAGCGCATGCAGTCGCTCCTTTGCGCGATGCCCGAGCTCGGCCTCTCTTATACCAACGTGCATTGAT